>NZ_JBSGZV010000018.1:0-174514 GCF_053611185.1 Streptomyces sp. NPDC054834
GGCCCACACGAGGTGGGCCGGGCCGTAGGGTGCTGCGTCGCGTGCCGCTCCGGTTGCCGGTTGCCGGAGGCCGGATCAGGCCTCCGGAGCTTCGGCGGTGGCCGCCGCGGTCGCCACGGCCTTGCGGGTGCGGCGCGGCTTGGCCTCCGTGGCCTCGGCCGTGTCCACCGCCGCCTCGGCCGTCTTGCGCGTACGGCGCCGCGGCTTGACCTCCGGCTCCTCGCCGCCGGCCTGCGCCGGGATCTCGGCGACGGCCTTGCGGGTGCGGCGTGCCTTGGGCTTGGCCTCGGCCTCCGCGTCTGCGGGGGCTTCGGTGGTGGTCGCCGTGGTTGCCGGGGTGGCCGCGGTCTTGCGGGTGCGGCGGGGCTTGGCCTCGGTGGCTTCGGCGGTGTCGACCGCGGCTTCGGCGGGGGCCGTCGCCTTGCGGGTGCGGCGTGCCTTGGGCTTGGCCTCGGCCTCCGTGTCTGCGGGGGCTTCGGTGGTGGAGGCCGTGGTTGCCGGGGTGGCCGCGGTCTTGCGGGTGCGGCGGGGCTTGGCCTCGGTGGCTTCGGCGGTGTCGACCGCCGCTTCGGCGGGGGCCGTCGCCTTGCGGGTGCGGCGTGCCTTGGGCTTGGCCTCGGCCTCCGCGTCTGCGGGGGCTTCGGTGGTGGTCGCCGCGGTTGCCGGGGTGGCCGCGGTCTTGCGGGTGCGGCGGGGCTTGGCCTCGGTGGCTTCGGCTGTGTCGACCGCGGCCTCGGCGGCAGCCGTCACCTTGCGGGTGCGGCGACGCGGCTTGGCCTCGGTGGCCTCGGCGGTGTCGACCGTGGCTTCGGCGGGGGCCGCCGTCTTGCGGGTGCGGGTCCGGCGCGGCTTCTCCTCCGGCGTCTCCACGACGGGGGTCACCTCGGCCTCGACCGCGGGCGCTGCCTCGGCCGGGGCGACGACCGGCTCCGCCGACTTGCGGGTGCGGCGGCGGCGCGGCTTCTCGGCGGCGTCGGCCGTGGCCTCACCCTCCGCCGTCGCGACGACGGCCTCCGCGGCCGGCGCGACCTCGGCCACCACGGTCTCGGCGGCCGCGACGGCCGGGGCCGCCTCAGCCGGAGCCCCGCCGCGCGTACGGCGACGGCGGCGCAGCGTGCGCGGCGCGGTGCTCTCCTCCGCCGTGACCGCTTCGGCGGCCGGCGACGCGGTGTCCACCGGCGCCGTGCCGGCCGCGGAGTCCAGCGGGGTCCCGCCGCGCGTGCGGCGGCGACGGCGCGGCGTACGCGCCGGACGCTCGCGCTCGGCGCCACGGGTGTCCCCGCCACGGGTGTCCCCGCCACGGGTGTCCCCGCCACGGGCGTCACCGCGTCCACCCCGGCCACCGCGACCGCGTGCACCGCGGCCACCGGTCTCGCCCAGGTCCTCCAGCTCCTCCGCGTCCAGCCCGGCGCGCGTACGCTCCGAGCGCGGCAGGACGCCCTTGGTGCCCTCGGGGATGCCGAGGTCCGAGAACAGGTGCGGGGAGCTCGAGTACGTCTCCACCGGGTCGTTGAAGTCCAGCTCCAGCGCCTTGTTGATCAGCTGCCAGCGCGGGATGTCGTCCCAGTCGACGAACGTGATCGCCGTACCCTTCGCGCCCGCGCGGCCCGTACGGCCGACCCGGTGCAGGTACGTCTTCTCGTCCTCGGGGGACTGGTAGTTGATGACGTGGGTGACGCCCTCGACGTCGATGCCGCGCGCGGCCACGTCGGTGCAGACGAGGACGTCCACCTTGCCGTTGCGGAAGGCGCGCAGCGCCTGCTCGCGGGCGCCCTGGCCGAGGTCGCCGTGGACCGCGCCGGAGGCGAACCCGCGGCGCTGGAGCTGCTCGGCGATGTCGGCCGCCGTGCGCTTGGTGCGGCAGAAGATCATCACCAGTCCGCGGCCGTCGGCCTGGAGGATGCGGGCGATCATCTCCGGCTTGTCCATGGAGTGGGCGCGGTAGACGAACTGCTTGATGTTCGCGACCGTGAAGCCCTCGTCGTCCGGCGCGGTGGCGCGGATGTGGGTGGGCTGGGACATGTAGCGGCGCGCGAGGCCGATGACCGCGCCCGGCATGGTCGCCGAGAACAGCATGGTCTGCCGCCTGGCCGGAAGCATGTTGATGATCTTCTCGACGTCGGGCAGGAAGCCCAGGTCGAGCATCTCGTCGGCCTCGTCGAGGACCAGGCTCTTGATGTGCTTCAGGTCCAGCTTCTTCTGGCCGGCCAGGTCGAGCAGCCGGCCCGGGGTGCCGACGACCACGTCGACGCCCTTCTTCAGGGCCTCCACCTGGGGCTCGTAGGCCCGGCCGCCGTAGATCGCGGTGACGCGCACGTTGCGCACCTTGCCCGCGGTCAGCAGGTCGTTGGTGACCTGCGTGCACAGCTCGCGCGTGGGGACGACGACGAGCGCCTGCGGGGCGTCGGTGAGGGCCTCGGGCTGGGCGCGGCCCGCCTCCACGTCGGCGGGGACGGTCACGCGCTCGAGGAGCGGAAGGCCGAAGCCCAGCGTCTTGCCGGTGCCGGTCTTGGCCTGGCCGATGACGTCCGTGCCCGAGAGGGCGACGGGGAGTGTCATCTCCTGGATGGGGAAGGGAGTGGTGATGCCGACGGCCTCCAGGGCCTCGGCGGTCTCGGGAAGGATTCCGAGTTCACGAAACGTCGTAGTCAGGGTGCTGCCTCTTCTGTGTGTGCGGCGCGAGGCGAGCGCGGGGGTCGTGTCGGACCATGCCGGGGGACGTCGGCTGCCGTACGGGCAAACCGCTCGGGCAAGCCGTATGGCACGGGACCTCTGCCGACGCTCTAGCGCTCGTACCGCTGAGGGTGTCCCTCCGGTCGTCGTACGCACGGTGGCGTACGGCCGGGGAGGGCTGTCGGGTCGGAGCCGATCGGGCCACCGACCGGGCATCCTCATGCGTGCGGCCTGTCGCGGCACGTCGAGCACTCTCGACCCACCCAGCAGGCGCATTACCACCATACCCCGGAATCGTGCACATGTGATGGCCGATTTGGTCACGTAGTCGTCGTCACAGTGGTTGAGCAGGGGCTTCATCCAGGCGGCGAGCGGGCTATTGTGCGCTTCATGACGAGCTCTGACAAGCCTGACAACGCCACCGCCGAACACACCGGCGTCGCCGCCCAGGACTGGGCCAAGGCCTCCACCGACCCGCAGTACCGCGCCGCGGTCGTGGACCTGCTCGGCGCGCTCGCCTACGGGGAGCTCGCGGCGTTCGAGCGTCTCGCGGAGGACGCCAAGCTGGCGCCCACGCTGGAGGACAAGGCGGAGCTGGCGAAGATGGCGTCGGCGGAGTTCCACCACTTCGAGCGGTTGCGGGACCGGCTCACCGAGATCGGCGCGGAACCGACCGTCGCCATGGAGCCGTTCGTCGCGGCACTCGACGGCTTCCACAAGCAGACCGCGCCCTCGGACTGGCTGGAGGGCCTGGTCAAGGCGTACGTCGGCGACTCGATCGCCAGCGACTTCTACCGGGAGGTCGCGGCCCGCCTCGACTCCGACAGCCGCGAGCTGGTGCTGGCCGTGCTCGACGACACCGGGCACGCCGGCTTCGCGGTGGAGAAGGTGCGCGCCGCCATCGACGCGGACCCGCGCGTGGGCGGCCGGCTCGCCCTGTGGGCGCGGCGTCTGATGGGGGAGGCCCTGTCGCAGTCCCAGCGGGTCGTCGCCGACCGGGACGCCCTGTCCACGATGCTCGTCGGTGGCGTGGCGGACGGCTTCGACCTCGCCGAGGTCGGCAGGATGTTCTCCCGCATCACCGAGGCCCACACCAAGCGGATGGCAGCGCTGGGCCTGGCGGCGTAGCGCTTCGTGGGGCGGGGGCGGACGCCCCTACGCCGTCGCTGATCGTCGGCGCAGGCGGCCGGCCGGGCGCAGCAGCAGCGAGAGCGACGCCGCGGAGACGGCCGCCGCGCCGAGCAGGCTCGGCAGTACGGTGCCGGGACCCAGCGCGCTGTGGGTGACGAAGTCACCGAAGAGAGCTCCGGCGACGCCCGTACCCAACACCAGGGCGCGGGCGGGCAGCCGGTGGGCGAGCCGGTGCACCGCGGCCCAGGCCAGCGCCAGACCGAGCAAGGCGGAGCCGAGAGCTTCCAAGATCATTGCGGGTCCCTCCCACGTGGCCGGCTGCGCTGGACGGTCGTAGCCCGTCATACCCGTGACCTGCGGAATGCAATCCTCCCCTGTGGATGACTTGTGCTCCCTTTGTGGAGCGGGTCCGGACACGGGAAGGGGCCCTGCGGCGAACTGCCGCCGGGCCCCTTCCCGGTGCGTAGGACGTCTTCCGCGTACGGACTACAGCGGGCCGAAACCCACCTTCCGGACGGCCGGCTCGCCGAGCTCGACGTACGCCAAGCGGTCCGCCGGGACCAGGACCTTGCGTCCCTTCTCGTCCTCGAGGCTCAGCAGTTGCGCCTTTCCGGCCAGCGCTTCGGCCACCACGCGCTCGATCTCCTCCGCGCTCTGACCGCTCTCCAGAACGATCTCGCGGGGCGCGTGCTGCACGCCGATCTTGACCTCCACGGCTATGTCCCTCCGACGGTCAGTGAGTGCGCGACCTTCCGCGCCGTACCCAGCACACATTAGCCCGGTGAGGGGACGTCCATGTTCAGCGCAAGAACGCCAGGAGCGAACAGCGGGCGGGAACAAACCTCTCGCGCCCGCCACGCGCGCGTGCTCAGTGGTGGTCGGTGCCGTGCAGCGGGAAGCCCGCGATGCCCCGCCAGGCCAGCGAGGCCAGCAGCTGCACCGCCTGGTCGCGCGGGACGCTGCGGTCGCTGTGCAGCCAGGAGCGCGCCACCACCTGGGCGAGCCCGCCGAGGCCGGAGGCCAGCAGCATCGACTCGGCCCGCGACAGGCCCGTGTCCTCGGCGATCACATCGCAGATCGCCTCGGCACACTCGTTCGTGACCTTGTCGACGCGCTCGCGCACCGCGGGCTCGTTCGTCAGGTCCGACTCGAAGACCAGGCGGAAGGCGCCGCCGTCGTCCTCCACGTACGCGAAGTAGGCGTCCATCGTCGCCCGCACGCGCTGCTTGTTGTCGGTCGTCGACGCGAGCGCGTGCCGTACGGACTGGATCAGCGACTCGCAGTGCTGGTCCAGCAGGGCGAGGTAGAGGTCCAGCTTGCCCGGGAAGTGCTGGTAGAGCACCGGCTTGCTGACGCCGGCGCGCTCGGCGATGTCGTCCATGGCGGCCGCGTGGTAGCCCTGGGCCACGAAGACCTCCTGGGCGGCACCCAGGAGCTGGTTCCGGCGGGCACGGCGCGGCAGGCGAGTGCCCCGCGGGCGTGCCGCCTCTGTCTGCTCGATGGCTGTCACGCCGCCTCCCAAAATCACGTCCACATGCGGTGTGCGCCGCGCGGCCATCGTACTTTTCGGTAACCGTGCTGTGCGCGGTGAGAGCGCAGAATTTCACGTACCGGACGACAGCGAAAGCCGTACGGACAACCACAAAGCCGGGCAGGTCGCCGCCTGCCTGGTCAGCGATGGCCGGCCGGCGGTCAGCGATAGTCGTCCTCGTCGAGGGAGACGACCCGCGCCTGTTCGATGAGATCGGCCTCGTTCGCCCGGTCCGGGTCCACCTCCGTGAGGGGGTCGTCGTGGTCCGGGGCGAGGTCCGCGTGCTGCTCGGCGGCGTCGACCTCGGGGGCCTCGACGTCGGTCTCCGTCAGGTCGTCCTCGGTCTCGAGTTCCTGAAACGTCTCGGGATCGCTGGGGTCATAGGCCATGATGGGCTCCCTTCCTACGTACGTCCCCGGAAGCAGCAGGGGCCACATTCGGGTGCCCTTTGTATGAGCGTAGGAGACACCCGATGCGGACGCTATGCCATGTGCCCCCGATCGTTGTGCGGCTCATCGGCCGACTCACCGGTGGGGAACGTTCCACTCTGTGACGGCGAACACATGAACCACTACGTGATCGTCTCGTAACATTGCCGCATGTCTTCGACCGAGTTGCCGTCCGTGCCGGCCGCGAGCGTCCTGCCAAGGGTGTCGCCCGTGAGGGTCGCGGAGGGCGAGCGGCTCAGGTCGGTGGGTCTGCCGGGGGTCACGCTGACGGTCCGGTCGAGGCCACCCGCGCGCGAGGGGCTGCCGCCCGCGTTGTACGTGCACGGGCTCGGCGGTTCCTCGCAGAACTGGTCGGCGCTGATGCTGGAGCTCGACGGAGTCGTCGACAGCGAGGCGGTCGACCTGCCGGGCTTCGGGGACTCCCCGCCGCCGGACGACGGCGACTACTCCGTCACCGGACACGCGCGCGCGGTCATCCGCTATCTCGACGCGACCGGCCGCGGCCCGGTCCACCTCTTCGGCAACTCCCTGGGCGGCGCGGTCACCACGCGCGTGGCCGCCGTGCGTCCCGATCTCGTCCGCACCCTCACGCTGGTCTCGCCCGCGCTTCCCGAACTGCGCGTGCAGCGGACGGCGGTGCCGACGGCGCTGCTGGGCGTGCCAGGCGTGGCCGCGCTCTTCACCCGCTTCACCAAGGAGTGGACGGCCGAGCAGCGCGTCCGGGGCGTCACGGCCCTGTGCTACGGCGACCCCGGGCGGGTGTCGCCCGAGGCGTTCCGGCACGCCGTGGAGGAACTGGAGCGGCGGCTGCGGCTGCCGTACTTCTGGGACGCCATGACGCGCTCCGCGCGCGGGATCGTCAACGCCTACACACTCGGCGGCCAGCACGGTCTCTGGCGCCAGGCCGAACGTGTCCTCGCCCCGACGCTCCTGATCTACGGCGGCCGTGACCAGCTGGTCGGCTACCGCATGGCCCGGAAGGCGGCCCGTACCTTCCGTGACTCCCGTCTGCTGTCCCTGCCGGACGCCGGACACGTGGCGATGATGGAGTACCCGGACACGGTGGCCGGGGCCTTCCGGGAACTTCTCACCCAGGTGGGCGAATTGGTACTCGAGGGCGGCCCGGATGCCGCCGGTGCGGGCGGCTCCGCCGTCACGGGTGCGGGGGGCTGAGGGGCGACGTGGGACGCCACAGCCGCCGCGGGAAGGCACCCAAGGGTGACTCCGGCTCCGCGGCCACAACCGCACAGACCTCCGGCGGGAGCCGCCCCGGGCAGGGCGCTGCCCGGGACGGGCGCGAGCCGGGAGCGGCTCCGGGGGTGATGCCGGGCGGCCGGCCGGGTCCCGGTCCCGTACCGGTGCCGGGACAGCGCCGGGCGCCGGTGGACGAGGGACCGGGGCACGGCGTGCCGCGCGGCCCCGGCGGGACGCCCGCTCAGGGCACGCCCGCTCGGGGTGTACCTCGTATGCCTGACGGCACTCCGGCGCGCGGTGTGCCGCGTATGCAGGACGGCACTCCGGCGCGTGGTATGCCACGTATGCAGGACGGTACTCAGACGCGTGACGTGCCCCGTACACAGGACGGCACTCCGGCCGGTGGCGTGCCCCGTTTTCCCGGTGCCACCCCCGACCACGGCGTACCCCAGGCCCGTGGCGGCCACCCCGAGCAGCGGGAACCCGGCGGTGGCTGGGGCGAGTTCGCGGACCGGGGTGACGGCGGCCGGGAGGCGCGCTCCGGCGCGGCCGGGCCCGGAGCCGCCGTGCCGCGGCAGCGGCGGAAGGTTCCCGGCGGGCCCCGGAAGGAGTACCTGGACGCCTTCGACGGCGGGCCCGACGAGGACGACGACGTCTTCGCACCGCGGTCGGGAGTCGGCACGCGGCGCACGGAGTCGTACGTTCCCGCGCCGACCCGGGCACCCGGGACCACCGGCGCGGACGACGAGGCATCCGCGACCGGTGAGTCCACGCAGACCAAGAGGATCAAGGGGCGGACCTTCACCGGTATCGCGGCGGCCGCCGTCACCACCGTGCTGGCGGTGATCGTGGCCGGGCAGATCACCGACGGCCAGGACGACAGTGCCGCACAGTCCCGGTCCGCCACCGACGGGTCCCGTGACGCCCGCGACTCCGCCTCGCGCGGGGACGACCGGCCGACGCCTTCCGGATCCCCGAATGCGGCGACACTGACGTACGACCAGAAGATGGCCGAGAAGTACCCGCTCGGCGCCACCCTGAAGGGTCCGGGGAAGTTCGACGCGGTCCCCGGTGCGGCCAAGGCGCCCGGCATGGGGCGCAAGTACACCTACCGTGTGGACATCGAGCAGGGACTCGGCCTGGACGGCGAGCTCTTCGCCGAGGCCGTGCAGAAGACGCTCAACGACGACCGCAGCTGGGCCCACGACGGCGCCCGTACCTTCGAGCGCGTCCACTCCGGCAAGCCCGACTTCGTCATCACCCTCGCCAGCCCCGGCACCACCGCCACATGGTGCGCCAAGTCCGGCCTGGACACCACGGAGGACAACGTCTCCTGCGACTCGGCCGCCACCGAACGCGTGATGATCAACGCCTATCGCTGGGCACAGGGCTCGAAGACGTACGGCGACGAGATCCACGCCTACCGCCAGATGCTCATCAACCACGAGGTCGGCCACCGGCTCGGCTACGGCCATGTCACCTGCGACAAGAACGGCGAGCTGGCCCCGGTGATGCAGCAGCAGACCAAGTTCCTGAACCACGACGGCATCCACTGTCTGCCCAACCCCTGGCCTTATCCCAGGAGTTGACAGGCAGCGCTTACCTCACATTGACACGCGCCGGAAGTTCGTTCATATTTCTGCGCATGTGGTCTAGTCATGCCGTCGACAGCAGCGCCGCCATCGAGCTGGCGCTCTTCGGCGTGACCGCGCTCTGCGTGGCCGACATCCACTGTCGCTGACGCCGCCTCCTGGCGTTCGCGTCGCGATTCTCACCGCTTTCCCCGTGATGTGGTCACGGCCTTTTCGACGACCCGGCGCCGGAGCAGACGTCTGTTCATTTTCGTCTCACTCCTCGTCCACCTGTCTCACCATCCAAGAGGACTCGGGAGACAGCCGACAAGCCAACCGAGAGGTCGTCACTCCGATGCGTCAACCGTCCCTCATAGCGCGCCGCGTGGCCGCGGCATCCGTCAGCCTGGTCGTGGCAGCGGGCGCCGCCGCCTGCGGGCCGAAGGACAACGATGCCAAGGCCTCCGGTGGTGACTCCACGCCCCACAAGGGCGGCACCCTCACGGTCCTGAACTCCGAGGCGCAGACGGACTTCGACCCCGCCCGCCTGTACACCTCCGGCGGCGGCAACGTCCCCTCCCTCGTCTTCCGCACACTCACCACCCGCAACCGCGAGAACGGCGCGGCCGGCGCCAAGGTCGTCCCCGACCTGGCCACCGACACCGGGCGCCCCAGCAAGAACGCGACCGTGTGGACGTACACCCTGAAGAAGGGCCTCAAGTACGAGGACGGCACCCCGATCACCTCGGCCGACATCAAGTACGGCATCGAGCGCTCCTTCGCCCCCGAACTCTCCGGCGGCGCCCCCTACCTGAGGGACTGGCTGGTCGGCGCCGCCGACTACCAGGGGCCTTACAAGGACAAGAAGGGCCTGTCGGCGATCGAGACGCCGGACAGCCGGACCATCGTCTTCCATCTGAACAAGCCCGAGGGCGAGTTCCCGTACCTGGCCACCCAGACGCAGTTCACGCCCGTCCCCAAGACCAAGGACACGGGCACCAAGTACGAGGAGCACCCCGTCTCCTCGGGGCCGTACAAGGTCGTCAAGAACGAGAACGACGGCGAGCACCTGGTCCTGGAACGCAACACGTACTGGTCGTCGGCGACGGACCCGGAGCGCAAGGCCTACCCGGACAAGGTCGACGTACGCTCCGGGCTCGACTCCTCGGTGATCAACCAGCGGCTGGCCGCGTCCCAGGGTACGGACGCCGCCGCGGTCACCACCGACACCAACCTCGGCCCGGCCGAACTCGCCAAGGTGACCGGCGACAAGGAACTGGCCGCGCGCGTGGGCACCGGTCACTTCGGCTACACGAACTACATCGCGTTCAACCCGACGGTCAAGCCGTTCGACAACGCCAAGGTGCGCCAGGCGATCTCCTACGCCATCGACCGGTCGTCCGTCGTCAACGCGGCGGGCGGTTCGGCGCTCGCCGAGCCCGCGACCACCTTCCTGCCCGACCAGAAGTCCTTCGGCTACACGCCGTACGACCTCTTCCCGGCCGGGAAGACCGGCAACGCGGCGAAGGCCAAGGAGCTGCTGAAGGAGGCCGGTCACCCGAACGGCATCACGGTGACCCTCACCCACTCCAACAGCAAGGACTTCGAGACCAGCCCGGAGATCGCGACCGCCGTCCAGGACGCGCTCAAGAAGGCCGGCATCACGGTCAAGCTCCAGGGCCTGGAGGAGAACGACTACCGGGACAAGATCCACGGCGTGAAGACCGAGCCCGGCTTCTTCCTCGCCCACTGGGGAGCCGACTGGCCCTCCGGCGGCCCCTTCCTCGCCCCGATCTTCGACGGCCGGCAGATCGTCAAGGACGGCGCGAACTTCAACAGCGGCCTGCTGAACGACAAGTCGGTCAATGCCGAGATTGACGCGATCAACAAGTTGACGGACCTTGACGCTGCCGCCAAGCGGTGGGGCGCACTGGACAAGAAGATCGGCGAGCAGGCGCTGACCGTGCCGCTCTTCCACCCCGTCTACAAGCGCCTGGTCGGCAAGGACATCAAGAACGTCGTGATCAGCGACTGGACCGGCGTCCTGGACATCTCCCAGGTCGCGGTGAAGTAGCACCGTGAGCGAGGCACTTGTCGCCGTCGAGACCGCCGGGACGGACACCTCCGTCCCGGCGGTCTCGGGGGCCCGTCAGTTCTGGCGGCGGCTGCGGGAGCAGCGCGCCGCCCTCGTCGCGGCCGTCGTCGTCGCGCTGCTCGTCCTGGTCGCGCTCGCCGCGCCGCTGCTCACCGCGATCGAGGGCCAGGACCCGACCACGTACCACCCGTCCCTGATCGACTCCGCGCGCGGGGGCGTGCCCGTCGGCTCGTTCGGCGGGGTCGGCGGCGACCACTGGCTGGGCGTCGAACCACAGACCGGACGCGACCTGTTCGCGCGGCTGGTGTACGGGGCGCGGGTGTCCCTCGGGGTCGCGCTGGCGGCGACGGTGGTGCAGGTCGTCCTCGGCGTCACGATCGGTATCGCGTCCGCGCTCGGCACCCGGTGGGTTGATCAACTGTTGAGCCGGGCCACCGACGTCTTCGTCTCCATGCCGCTGATGATCATGTCGCTGGCGCTGCTCGCGATCGTCCCCTCCAGCTTCCCGCGGCCGGTCCTGGTCACCCTGGTCATCGGCCTCATCTCCTGGGGCAACATCGCGAAGATCACGCGCGCCCAGACACTCACCCTGAAGGGGCTCGACTACGTCTCCGCCGCCCGGCTGAGCGGCTGGGGCACCTGGCGCATCGCCCGCCGGGAACTCCTGCCGGGCCTCGCCGCACCCGTCATCACCTACGCGGCGCTGCTCGTCCCCACGAACATCTCCATCGAGGCGGCCCTGTCCTTCCTCGGTGTCGGCGTGAAGCCGCCGACACCCTCCTGGGGACAGATGCTCACCGCCGCCGACGTCTGGTACCAGGCGGCACCGCAGTACCTGCTGCTGCCCGCCGGCTCGCTGTTCGTCACCGTCCTCGCCCTCACCGTCCTCGGCGACGGCGTGCGCACGGCCCTCGACCCGCGCGCGGCCTCGCGGCTGCGCGTCGGCACCGGCCGCAAGCGGGAGGCCAAGGCATGAACGGCTTCGGAGGATTCGTCCTGCGCCGCGCCGCCGGCGCCCTGGTCACCCTGTTCGTCCTCTCGGTGATCGTCTACGTCGTCTTCTACGTCACCCCCGGCAACGTCGCCCAGATCACCTGCGGCCCGCGCTGCTCGCCGGAGCAGGTACACCAGGTCGCCCAGCAGCTGAAGCTCGACGACCCGCTGTACGTGCGCTACTGGCACTTCCTGCTGGGAATCGTCGCGGGCCAGGACTACTCGACGGGAACGTCCGTGGCGCACTGCCCGGCACCCTGCCTCGGGCTGTCCTACCAGAGCGACCAGCAGGTCACCGACATCATCCTGACGAAACTCCCGGTCAGCCTGTCGCTCGTGCTCGGCGCGATGGTGCTGTGGCTCGTCCTCGGGGTCGGCACCGGCATCCTCTCCGCGTGGCGGCGCGGCCGGCTCACCGAGCGGGTGCTGACCGCCCTGACCCTGGCCGGCTGGGCCACGCCGGTCTTCGTCATCGGCCTGATCCTGATGATCGTCGTCTGTGGCGAACTACAGCTGCTGCCCTTCCCGCAGTACGTGCAGTTCACCGACGACGCCGAGCAGTGGGCGTGGAACCTGCTGCTGCCCTGGCTCTCGCTGGCCCTGATCGAGGCCGCCGCGTTCGCGCGCCTCACCAGGGCGGCCATGCTGGAGACGCTCGCCGAGGACCACATCCGCACCTTCCGCGCGTACGGCGTGGGGGAGCGGTCGATCGTCGGACGGCACGCGCTGCGCGGCGCGCTGGCGCCCGTCATCGCGCTGAACGCCAACAACTTCGGCTCGGCCGTCGGCGGCGCGGTCCTCACCGAGACCCTGTTCGGCCTGCCCGGCATCGGCCAGGAGCTGGTGCACGCGGTGAACGTCGTCGACCTGCCGGTGGTCGTCGGCATGGTCCTGGTCGTCGGCTTCTTCGTGGTCCTCGCCAACGCCGCCGCGGACGTGCTGTACGCGGTGGCCGACCGACGGGTGGTGCTCGCATGAGCCTGGTGGAAGTGACGGACCTGAGCGTCGAGTTCGGGTCCCTCAGGGCCGTGGACGGGCTGTCGTTCCGCCTGGAGCCCGGCGCCGCCCTCGCCCTGGTCGGCGAGTCCGGCTCCGGCAAGTCCACGGTCGCCGGCGCCCTGCTGGGCCTGCACCGCGGCACGGGAGCCCGGGTCGGCGGCTCGGTCCACGTCGCCGGCACCGACGTACAGGGCGCCTCCGACGAGGAGCTCCGGCGGCTGCGCGGGGCGAAGGCCGCCATGGTCTTCCAGGACCCGCTGTCCTCGCTCGACCCGTACTACGCGATCGGCGACCAGATCGCCGAGGTGCACCGCGTGCACACGCGCGTGTCACGACGGGCCGCACGCGCGCGTGCCGTCGAGGTCCTCGACCGGGTGGGAATCCCGGACGCGGCACGGCGGTCCCGCTCGCGCCCGCACGAGTTCAGCGGCGGCATGCGCCAGCGCGCCCTGATCGCCATGGCGCTCGCCTGCGAGCCGGAGCTGCTCATCGCCGACGAGCCGACCACCGCGCTGGACGTGACCGTGCAGGCCCAGATCCTCGACCTGCTGCACACCCTGCGCGAGGAGACCGGCATGGGGCTCCTCCTCGTCACCCACGACGTCGGCGTGGCCGCCGAGAGCGTGGACGAGGTGCTGGTCATGCGGCACGGCAAGGCGGTCGAGCACGGGCCGGCCGGCACCGTTCTGGGAGCGCCGGGCGAGCCGTACACCCGGGAGCTGCTCGGCGCGGTGCCGCGCGTGGACGCGCCGCGTGCCGCCTCGCGGGCGACCGAGGACGTCGTCCTGGAGGCGACCGGCCTCCGGCGCGCGTTCGGGCGCGGCAAGGGGGCGGTCACGGCCGTCGACGACGTGTCGCTGACCGTCCGCCGGGGCGAGACCCTCGGCATCGTGGGCGAGAGCGGCAGCGGCAAGACGACGCTCGGGCGCATGCTGGTCGGGCTGCTGGAGCCGACGGCGGGCGGGGTCCGTTTCGAGGGCCGTGCGGTCGGCGGCGTGAACCCGGCCGTGCAGATGGTCTTCCAGGACCCCGTCTCCTCCCTCAACCCCCGCCGCAGCGTGGGCGAGTCCATCGCCGACCCGCTCCGCGCGCGTGGCGATCGGGACGAGGGGCGCATCCGGGGGCGCGTGACGGAACTTCTGGAGCGCGTGGGACTCGAAGGAGCGCACTACGACCGCTACCCGCACGAGTTCAGCGGCGGACAGCGCCAGCGCGTGGGCATCGCGCGGGCGCTCGCGGCCGAACCGCGCGTCATCGTCTGCGACGAGCCCGTCTCCGCCCTCGACGTCACCACGCAGGCCCAGGTGGTGGCCCTGCTCGGCGAGCTTCAGCGCGAACTCGGACTCGCACTGGTCTTCGTCGCGCACGACCTCGCCGTCGTACGACAGGTGAGCGACCGGGTCGCGGTGATGCGCCGCGGGCGGGTCGTGGAGTCCGGACCCGCCGACGAGGTGTACGACAACCCGCGGGAGCCGTACACCAGGCAGCTGCTGGCCGCCGTACCCGCCCTGGACCCCCGGGTCGCGACCGAGCGGCGGGCCGCCCGCCGGGAGCTCGCCGCGGCATGACCGTGCGCGTCCACGCGATCTCATAGCGCGACAGAACGCGACCCGCACGGGAAAGTTACGACCGTTCACCCCTTTTGGTGGGGGGGCGGCCCACCCCCCCGGGCCCCCCCCCCGGGTGCGCCAACCATAGTACCCCCAACAGCCCGCGGCCCCAAGGCCGCGGCCCCCGCCGGCGCTTGTTGGGGGGGGGCCCCCGCACCCCAGCCCCACTGCGCCCCCGGGCCCCCCCTGGGGGGCGCGGCCCCCCCACCGGCCCGCCCCGCCACCGGCTTGTCCGCATACGTTCGTCCCGCTACGAGCCGTCGGCACAACGGCGGCTCCCCGGACGGGAGATGATCGGGGGTGCACACGTGCGCATCGGACTGCTGACGGAGGGTGGCTATCCGTATGTGAGCGGTGACGCCGGACTCTGGTGCGACCGGCTCGTGCGCGGGCTCGGGCAGCACGAGTTCGACGTCTACGCGCTCAGCCGCACCCAGCGGCAGGAGGACGAGGGCTGGATCCCGCTTCCACCGCAGGTCAGCCGGGTACGAACCGCACCGCTGTGGGCCGCCGAGGACGACGGGGCGGTGCACGGGCGACGCGCACGTCGGCGCTTCGCCGAATGCTACGAGGAACTCGCGGGGGCGGTCTGCGCGGCCTCGGATGCTGAGCCCCATGCCATGACGGACCGTTTCGGCAGCGCGCTGTACGGACTCGCCGAACTCGCCCGCGACGAGGGGGGACTGCCCGGCGCGCTGCGCTCCGAAACCGCCGTACGTGCCCTGGAGCGCGCTTGTCGCGCGCCCGGCGCCCTGCGCGCCGCGCGCGAGGCCCGCGTCCCCGAACTGCTCACCGTCGCCGCACACCTCGAACGCGCCCTGCGCCCCCTCTCCCTCGACTGGTACGAGGACGACGACCTCGGCGCCGCAGACCTGTGCCACGCCACGACCGGCGGCCCGGCGGCCCTGGCCGGACTCCTCGTCGGCCACTTCTGCGGGGTGCCGCTGCTGGTCACCGAGTACGGCGTACAACTGCGCTCCCACTACCTGGCCTCCGGCCCCGGCACCGCGGCCCCGGCCGTACGGGCCCTGCTCGCCTCCTTCCACCGCCTGCTCGCCGCCGAGATCTACCGGCGGGCCGCGATCATCACGCCCGGCAACGCGCACGCCCGCCGCTGGCAGGAACGCTGCGGCGCGGACCGCGTCAGGATCCGCACCGTCCACCCGGGCATGGAGGCGTCCCGCTTCGCGGAGGTCGGCGAGTCCCCGGACCGTGCCGACCCCGGCACGCTGGTGTGGGTCGGCCGGGTGGACCCCGCCAAGGACCTGGTGTCCCTGCTGCACGCCTTCGCCGAGGTGCGCAGGGTCGAGCCCAGGGCACGGCTGCGCATCGTGGGCGCGGCGACGGGACCCGAGGCTCAGGCGTACCTGGGGCACTGCGAGGTGCTGGCCGCACAGCTCTTCCCGGACGAGGCGGAGGGCGCCCACGCGGTCGGCGAGAACCCCGTCTCCTTCGAGGAGATCGGCGGTCCCGAGGCCCCGACCCTCGCCGACGCCTACGCGGCGGGCGCCGTCGTCGTCCTGTCCAGCGTCGTCGAGGGCTTCCCGATCAGCCTGGTCGAGGCCATGCTGTGCGGCCGGCCCACGGTGTCCACGGACGTCGGGGCGGTGGTCGAGGCCGTCGGCGGCACCGGACTGGTCGTGCCGCCACGCAATCCGCGAGCGCTCGCCGAGGCGTGCGTGGCGCTGCTGCGCGACCCCGAGCGTCGTGCGCGCCTGGGCGCCGCCGCCCGCGCCCGCGCGCTCGAACTCTTCACCGTCGAGCAGAACATCGCGGCATTTCACAGCATTTACCTGGAGATCGTCTCGCGCTGTCCCGTACGCCGCGTGATCACCGGCAAGACCGGCGAACCCCTCCCGTTCGCCGTCCCCGCCGAGGCCCGCGTCCCCGGTCGCTGGACCGGCCCCACGGCCCGCGTCGTGGCCCGCGGCGGCCCCGGCTGGGCGACGCGCGCACCGGTGCGGGCCGTGGGGCCGGCGGCGCCGGAGGCGGCGCGATGAGCGGCCTGGGCGAACTGGACCGCCCCGGAGCCCCCGACAACCCCGGCGCGTGGGACTCACGGTCGCAGGAGTGGCCGGCGGGGAAGAGGCCGGCGCCGGGAGCGGCGCAGGGACCCGGGCCCGACGCCCCCGACCGGCGTAAGAACGGAGTCGGCGGCATCCCCGGGCCCGCTGCCCGCCGAGGCGCCGCCGACCCGGTCAAGGCGCTGATGCACCGTCACCGCGAGCTGTGTGAGCGGGCCGTGGACCCGCTGGAGATCGCGGCAGGCCTCGAGGCGCACGGCGTCACCGACCGGACCGCCGCGAGCTTTCGCCACCGGGACGTGTTCTCGCTCGCCGAGGAGATGTTCGCGCGCGCGTCCCGCGACGGCGACAACCTCCCGCCCGCCGACACCGCCGCCCTTCCCCGGCCCCGTCTCGACTGGGCCCTGCTCACCCTCCTGCCGGGCGCCCTCGGTACGGCGGTGGTGACCGGCCTGCGCCTCACCCATGGCCGGCCGCGCCTGCTGGTCGCCGCCGTGGGTCTTCTCGCCGTGGCCCTCGCGGTGCGTGCGGCACTGCGCCGGGGCCCGCTGAGCACGTCGGCCGGCACACGCGCGTGGCGCGCGGCGACCCGCACGCGCGTGGCGACCATCTGGCTCCTCGCCTACGCCCTGCTCGGCGACGGCCTGCTCCGAGCCGTCCTGGAAGGTGGCCCCGACGAGCCGCCGACCGGCACCGCGGACGGCCTCTGGCCCCTGGCCACCGCGCCCGTACTGGCCCTCTTCCTGAGCTGCGCCCCGGCGGCCTGGTGCGCCCACCTGTTCGCCGCGCGGGCCTACCGCAGACTCACGGCCAGCCGCGGCCTGGAGGAGTTCGCCGCCGCCACCCGACCGGCGTTGTTCGGCACGTTCGCCCTGTTCCTGGCCCTCCTCACGGCCCTGCTCGCCCTGTGCAGCGCGGCCCTGCACCAGCCCGCCGCCTACCCCCAGACCCTCAGTCTGGGCGCCCTCCTCCTGCTCGCCCGCCTGCTCACCGTCCACCGCCATCGCCACGCCCCGGCGCTGGTCCTGGCCGGCGCGGCCGTGACGGAGGCGGCGGCCTCCGCCCTGGACCTCACGGGCCGCCTGCCCGGGTGCGCCCTCGTGGCGGCTCCCGTCGAGTCGCTCGTGGACACCTGGGGCCCGGGCAGCGTGCCCACCCTCGCCTGCGCGACCGCGGCTCTGGCCCTGCTGGTCCACGCGAGCCGCACCCTGACCCGGGCCTCGGCCCACGCGCCGGCGGAGGGCCGGACGGGAGACCAGCCATGACAAGACCAGGCATGACGAACCCAGGCCCAGGCGCCCTGCCGTTCGCCGCGGGCAACCGCAGGCAACCGCACCACCCCCTCGAAGGAGAACACCAGATGACCACCTCCCGACCCGGAGCGTCCGGAGCCACCGGAACAGCCGGAGCGATCACCCCGGGAGCGGCCCGATGAGAGTCCTGCTGATCGGAGCCAACGGCTACCTCGGCCGCTTCGTCGCCGACCGTCTGCTCGCCGACCCGGCCGTCCAGCTCACCGCACTCGGCCGCGGCGACGACGCCGACGTCCGCTTCGACCTGGCGACGGGCAGCCCCGGCGCCCTCACCCGTTTCCTCGACGCGGTCCACCCCGGAGTCGTCGTCAACTGCGCGGGCGCCACCCGCGGCGGCGCCCGCGAGCTCACCCGGCACAACACCGTCGCGGTCGCCACCGTCTGCGAGGCCCTGCGCCGCAGCGGCTGCGGCGCGCGTCTGGTGCAGATCGGCTGCGGCTCCGAGTACGGCCCGAGCCAGCCCGGCTCCTCCACGGCCGAGGACGCCGTCCCCCGCCCCGGCGGCCCGTACGGTGTCAGCAAGCTCGCGGCCACCGAACTGGTCCTCGGCTCCGGCCTCGACGCCGTCGTGCTCCGCGTCTTCTCGCCCGCCGGCCCCGGCACCCCGGCCGGCTCCCCGCTCGGTCGCCTCGCCGAGGCCATGCGCCGCGCCATGCAGTCCGGTGACGGCGAACTCAAGCTCGGTGGCCTCGGCGTCCAGCGGGACTTCGTCGACGTACGCGATGTCGCCCGCGCCGTACACGCCGCCTCGCTGTCCGCCGCGCAAGGAGTCATCAACATCGGCTCGGGCCGTGCCGTGCGTCTGAGGGACGCCGCCACCGTCCTCGCCCGGGTGGCCGGGTACGGTGGTGCCCTGCACGAGCTCGACGGCCCGCTGCGGCCCGCCATCGGCCACCCCCGCTCCGACGCCGACCACGCCTCCCCGGTCGCGTACCCGTACCCGGACGGCTGCGGCAGCTGGCAGCAGGCCGATGTGCGCACCGCCCGCGACCGGCTCGGCTGGCGCCCCCGGATCAACCTCGAGGAGTCCCTCGCCGACATCTGGATGGAGGCGGCATGCCGTATCTGACCAGCACCAGGTCGGGCACCGCGACCACCGGCATCCGCACCGGCTTCGGCGTCCCGGGCTACGCCCACCCCCTCGTCGCCCCGGCCGAGTGGGCCGCGCTGGCCCGCTCCGGCGCACCCCTGCACTGGGTCGTCCTCAACGTCGCCCAGGGCCCCGGCATCCGCCCCGACCCGCACTGTCTCCAGGCGGCCGGGCGGTTACGCAACGCGGGCGTGCGCGTCCTCGGTCACCTGGACGCCAGGTACGGCCTCCGCGCCTTCGGTGAACTGGTCGCGGACGCGCACCGCTTCCTCGACTGGTACCAGGTCGACGGCTTCCTGCTGGACCGCTGCCCCGCCGAGCGCACCGCGCTCGGCGAGGTCCGTCGCACGGTGAGCACGCTGCGCGCGATCCGTGACGACGCCCACATAGTCCTCGGACACGGCACCCACCCCTGTCCGGGATACGCCGAGAACGCCGACCAGTTGGTGACCTTCTCCGGCTCCTGGAGCGACTACCGCTGGTCGCAGGTCGCCGAGTGGACCGCCGACTACCCGCCCGACCGCTTCTGCCACTTCGTGCACGGCGTGCCTCGCGGCCACCTCGACGAGGCGCTCCGCATCGCCCGCTGGCAGGGCGCGGCGACCATCTGGTTCACCGACCGCACCGATCGCGGCGGTCGCCGCGGTCCTGGCAGTCGCGGCTGCCACGTCGACCCGTGGGAGGGCATGCCCGGCTACTGGGACGAAATCGTCTCGCGTGTCGGAACGGGTGTCTCGGAATGAAAAAGGCCGTGGCAGTGTTACGCGAAGAACAACCGTACTGTTTGACCGACCAACGGAGTCCCCGTGTCGCTGCCACCCCTGGTCGAGCCAGCTGCTGAGCTCACCGTAGACGAGGTCCGCAGGTACTCCCGCCACCTGATCATCCCCGACGTCGGGATGGACGGGCAGAAGCGGCTGAAGAACGCCAAGGTGCTCTGTGTGGGCGCCGGCGGCCTGGGCTCGCCGGCGCTGATGTACCTGGCCGCTGCGGGCGTCGGCACCCTCGGCATCGTGGAGTTCGACGAGGTCGACGAGTCGAACCTGCAGCGCCAGATCATCCACAGCCAGTCCGACATCGGCCGCTCCAAGGCCGAGTCCGCGCGCGACAGCGTCAAGGGCATCAACCCGTACGTGAACGTGATCCTTCACGAGGAGCGGCTCGAGGCCGACAACGTGATGGACATCTTCAGCCAGTACGACCTGATCGTCGACGGCACGGACAACTTCGCGACCCGCTACCTGGTCAACGACGCGTGCGTACTGCTGAACAAGCCGTACGTGTGGGGTTCGATCTACCGCTTCGACGGCCAGGCCTCGGTCTTCTGGTCCGAGCACGGACCCTGCTACCGCTGCCTGTACCCGGAGCCCCCGCCCCCCGGCATGGTCCCCTCCTGCGCCGAGGGCGGCGTGCTGGGCGTGCTGTGCGCGTCCATCGGCTCCATCCAGGTCAACGAGGCCATCAAGCTCCTCGCGGGCATCGGCGAGCCGCTGGTCGGCCGCCTGATGATCTACGACGCCCTGGAGATGCAGTACCGCCAGGTCAAGGTCCGCAAGGACCCGAACTGCGCGGTCTGCGGCGAGAACCCGACCGTCACCGAGCTCATCGACTACGAGGCCTTCTGCGGCGTCGTCTCCGAGGAGGCCCAGCAGGCGGCGGCCGGCGCCACGATCACTCCCAAGCAGCTCAAGGAGTGGATCGACGACGGCGAGAACATCGAGATCATCGATGTGCGCGAGCCGAACGAGTACGAGATCGTCTCCATCCCCGGCGCCCGCCTGATCCCGAAGAACGAGTTCCTCATGGGCACCGCCCTCGAGGGCCTCCCGCAGGACAAGAAGATCGTCCTGCACTGCAAGACGGGTGTCCGCAGTGCGGAAGTCCTCGCCGTCCTGAAGTCCGCCGGCTTCGCCGACGCCGTCCACGTCGGCGGCGGCGTCATCGGCTGGGTCAACCAGATCGAACCGGACAAGCCGGTCTACTGAGCACTGGCCTCGCTGACCAGCCAGACTGAGGAAGCCCGCGGCTCTGACCAACTCAGATGCCGTGGGCTTCTGTCGTTGTCGGCCGGCGCCGGGTGACCTCGAACGGCCCGCGGACGGCCCGGGAACGGTCACTCGGCATACGTCCTCACGGCGTCCGCAACGCCGTCGCACGGATGAAGACCCCGGAGGGCTGGCGGAGCAGAGTGTTTGCAGGGGAGCGGGGAAGAAGCCAGAACGGGAGGGGGACAGGAGGGCAACTGTGATCGTCCTCGCCATCTTTCTCCTCATCGTCGGGACGCTCCTGGTCTCCATCGGGGCACTACTGATCCTTGTTGGGGCGTTTCTGATCGCCCTAGGGGTGACCTTGATCCTTATGGGGCTTACCTTGATCGCTGTAGGTGCGTTCCTGCTAATCCGGAGACTCCTCAGGCGCGACCGAACGCAATCTCACTCGTGGTGATCTGAGGGGCCCCTCAGCACAGCCACCACTGAGCCACGGCTCGTCCCGCTCGACCGGCGGCGGGGATTCCGTGCCCCGCGGGTGCGCGGGGCCCCCGCCGTCGTCATGAGCAGACCTTGCCGTCCTTCGGTACCGTGCCGTTCAGCAGGTAGGCGTTCACCGTCGAGTCGACGCAGTCGCTCCCTCGGCCGTAGGCCACGTGCCCCTCGCCCTTCCAGGTGAGCTCGACGCCGACGCCCCGGCCCAGTTCGTCGGCCATCCTGCGGGTGCCCTCGTACGGCGTCGCCGGGTCCCCGGTGTTGCCGACCAGCAGGATCGGCGCCGCGCCCGGCGCGCTCACCTCGGGGGTCTCGTACTGTCCGGGCACCGGCCAGTTGTGGCACCAGCCGGCCGCGTCCCAGCCCAGGAAGTCCCCGAAGACGGGCGAGATCTTCTCGAATCGGGGCAGCAGCTTCTTCGTCTCCTGGAGCGTGGGCCGCTCCTTGTCGTCCAGGCACGATATGACCCGTTGGGCCTGGGTCGTCGTGCCGTAGTGCCCCGAGGAATCCCGCTCGTTGTAGTCGTCGGCGAGTGACAGCAGCTGCGTCCCGTCTCCCTCTTCCGCCGCGGTGAGAGCGCCGGTCAGCTCCGGCCAGCGGGACTCGCTGTACAGCGGCAGGATGATGCCGGTGACGGCCAGCGTCTGGGTCAGCCTGCGCCCGGAGGACGTGGGCAGCGGCTTCGCGTCGACCCGCTTCAGCAGGTCCACGATCTTCTGCGAGCCCTTCGCGGGGTCCTGGCCCCTCGACTTCAGGTAGTCGTCGAGTGCCCGCTGGAAGCCCTTGGCCTGGTTCTCGGCGTGGCCCACCGAATCCGCGCTCGGGTCGACCACCGCGTCGAGGACCAGGCGCCCCACGTTCTTCGGGAACAAGTGGGCGTAGACGCCGCCCAGTTCTGTGCCGTAGGAGAAGCCGAAGTAGTGCGTCCTGGCGTCACCGAGCACCTGGCGGATCAGGTCCATGTCGCGGGCGGTGTCGGTGGTCGAGACGTGGGCCATGAGTTTCCCGGCGGCCCGCGAGCAGCCCTTGCCGAAGTCGGTGGCGTCCTGGAAGTAAGCCTTCTCCTCGGCCGGGGTGTCGGGGGTGGCGTCCACCGTCTCGGCGGCTTGGACGTCCTTGTCGGCGCGGCAGCGGATGCCCTTGTCGGTGCCGACCCCGCGCGGGTCCCAGCTGACCAGGTCGTACCGCTCGCGCAGTGCGGACATGGTGGGCCCGAAGGCGGGCATCGTCGAGACTCCCGAGCCGCCCGGTCCGCCGAAGTTGAACAGTAGCGAGCCGATGCGGTCGCCCCCGGTGGCCTTCGCCCGGATCAGCGCCAGACCGATGGTGGCTCCCTCGGGCCTGCTCCAGTCGAGCGGCACCTTCAGCGTCGCGCACTGCCACTCACCGCTCGGCGCCGGGGAGTCCCCGGTGGCCTCGCAGCCGCCCCAGTCGAGCTTCTGGGACGTGAGCGAGGAGGGTAGGCCGGCGGCGGAGGGGGCGGTCGGCGACGCCGATGGCGCATCGGACCGCCGCTTCGCGTCGTCCCCGCTCCCGCCGGACCCGCCGCCGCACCCGGCCACCAGCATCGCGGCGGCGACCACGGCCGACCATCGTACGAAACGCGACATGCACACCCCCTTGCCAAGCCCTCCGCGTCTCGGTCGCGGAGCGGTCAAGCCATGGTAGGCGGATCTTCCCAAACCCGTATTTGCCTGTGGATAACGCTCTGACCTGCGGCTTTCTTTCGTGGACTCGTGGTGGATCAGGAGCGGTGGATCAGGAGCAGACCGTTCCCGCCGGGGGCACCTTGCCGTCCAGCAGATAGCCGTTCACCGCGGCCTGCACGCACTTGTTCTTGCTGTCGTAGGCGCCGTGCCCCTGCCCCTTGTACGTCAGTTCGACGCCGACACCCTTGCCGAGCGCGTCCACCATCTTCTTCGCGCCCTCGTACGGCGTCGCCGGGTCACCGGTGTTGCCGACGACGAGGATCGGCGCCGACCCGGGCGCGCTCACGTCGGGGTGATCGCCGGCGCCCGGCGTGGCCCAGTCGGTGCAGCCGATCATGCCCCAGGCCAGGTAGTCCCCGAACAGGGCGGAGGCGGCGCGGAATTCCGGCAGCTTCTGCTGGACGTCGGCGGTGGTGTAGCGCGGTTTCGCGTCGGAACAGTTGATCGCGGTGTTCGCGGCGGCGATGTTGCTGTACTCGCCGTTCTCGTTGCGTCCGTTCATCGAGTCGGACAGCAGCATCAGGATCCTGCCGTCGCCGTCGTAGGCCTGCTCCAACCCCTCGGTGAGGTACTCCCAGAAGTCCTTCGAGTACAGCGACTGCGCGATGCCGTTGGTCGCGTCGCTCTGCGTCAGCTCGCGCGGGAGGATGCCGGGGATCGGTTTGCGATCAAGGTCGGCCAGTAGCTTGGCGATGCGGTCCTTGACGTCCTGCGCGGTGTCGCCGATCGGGCAGTCGGTGGTCTTCGAGGTGCAGTCCTCGGCGAAGTTGTCGAGGGCCAGCTGGAAGCCCCTGGCCTGCCCGAGCGAGCTCTGCTCGGGATCCTGGGTGGGGTCGACGACGGCGTCGAAGACGGCGCGGCCGACGTTCCTGGGGAACAGGTGGGCGTAGACGCCGCCGAGTTCGGTGCCGTAGGAGATGCCGAAGTAGTACAGCTTGGCGTCGCCGAGGACCTGGCGCATCAGGTCCATGTCACGGGCCGCGTCCGTGGTGCGCACGTGCGGCAGGATCTTCTCGGAGTGCTTCTCGCAGGCCGCGTTGAACTGCTTGGTGCGGTCCAGGAGCTGGGTGCGCTCCGCGCTGTCGTCCGGTGTGGCGTCCTGCTGGAAGTACTCGTCGAGCTGCGCGTCGCTCTCGCACTCCACGGGCGCGCTGCGGCCCACCCCGCGCGGGTCGAAACTCACCAGGTCGTAGCGGGTGCGCAGCTGCGCGTAGTCCTCGCCGAACGCGGGCAGCGTGGTGACGCCGCTGCCGCCGGGGCCGCCGAAGTTGAACACGAGCGAGCCGATCCGCTCGCTCGCCGCCCCGCTCGCCCTGGCCCGGATCAACGCCAGGTCGATCGTGTCGCCCTTGGGGTCGCTCCAGTCGAGGGGCGCCTTCATCGTGGCGCACTGCCACTTGGCGCCGCCCGGCAGCGGCGACGGGGCGCTGCCGCCGCCCTCGGCCGCCGAGGGGGCCGGGCAGTCCTTCCAGTCCAGCTTCTGCGCCGTCAGGTCCCCGTCCTCCTCACCCTGATCACACCCCGCCAGCAGTGAGGACAGCAGCACCGCGGAGGCCAGGGCAGCGGCGGCTCGGATCCGGGAGGGGTTCGGCATGTTTCCATCCTGCGGCCGCGTGACGCTGGGCGCGCGGGACGCGAGCCGTACGAGGTACTCCCCGCACCGGGCGCTAAAGTGCGCCCTTGCGCGACAGGTGGTTGAAGGCAAGCCAGCCCGGCAGGACCGGCAGCCACAGTGTCAGCAGCCGGAACAGCAGGACGGCCGGCGCGGCGACCTCCTTGGGAAGGCCGACGGCGATCAGGCCGACGGTCAGGGTTGCCTCGACCGCGCCGACGCCGCCCGGGGTGGGCGCCGCGGAGCCGAGCGCGTTGCCGGCCAGGAAGACCACCGCGACGCTGGCGATGCTCAGCGAGGTCGTGTTGTCACCGAACGCCCGGATCGACGCGTCCAGGCACATCACGAAGCAGGCGGTCAGCAGCAGCATGCCGCCGATGCCGGTGACCAGCTTCTGCGGCCGCTGCAGAACGTCCAGCATGCGCGGCACGACACCGGCGAAAAGCGACCTCACGCGCGTGACGACGAACTTCCGCAGGAACGGCACCGAGGTCACCACGAGCACGAGCACAGCCACTGTCAGCAGACCGGCGATGACCGTCCGGGACGGCGACAGCGACGGCGTCTTCTCGGTCCCGGTCAGATAGCCGAAGGACAGCAGCATCAGGATGTGGCAGCCGAGCCCGAACAGCTGAGAGGCGCCGACACTCGCCACCGCGAGCCCGGGGCGCACGCTCGCCCGCTGAAGGAAGCGCGTGTTGAGCGCGACACCACCGACCGCGGCCGGCGCCACGATCTTCACGAACGAGCCGGCGACCTGCGCGGCCACGGTCCGCAGGAAGGGCACCCGCTCGGGCACGAACCCCAGCAGGGCCATCGCCGCCGCGAAGTAGCTCGCCGCCGAGAACAGCACGGCCGCGGCCACCCAGCCCCACTGGGCATTGGCGACCAGTGGACCGAACTCGATGTGCGTGAGCTGCGTCAGCAGGAAGTACGCACCGATCGCGCCGGCGATGAAACTGATCAGCGTGCGCGGTCGCACCCGCTCCAGCCGGGCCGGCTCGACGGGCGCCTGCGGCCTGATCCGCAGCACCTGGTGCCGGATCTGGGTGAGCAGATCCTCCTCGCGCGCTTCCTCCAGGGCCTCGTCGATGGCCCGCTTCTCGGCCCGCTGCTCGGCGCGCACGGTCTTCTTGTCGGGGTTCTCCAGAGCGGGTCTGGTGTCGTCCGAGGCCTCCTCCAGGCGGGCCTGCTTGGCCTGCCGGGACGCATCGAGGACCGCTTCGCGCTCTCGTTCGGCCCGTTCCCGGGCCAGTTTTCGCAGCGTCGCGCGCGTGGAGCGGGTCAGTGCGATCGGCTGGAGCATGGGCAGGCAGTCGGCGACCGCGTCGGGTCCGAGGACGCCGACCGCCGAGGCCACCGCACGCTCGGCGCCCACCCGCAGGCCGAGCGTCGTGACCAACTGGGCGACGTCCATGCGCAGCAGCAGATCACCGGCCGCGATCTCGCCGCCGCGCAGATCGGTGAGGATCACCGTGCCGGAACGATCCACCAGAATCGCGTCACCCGCGAGCCTGCGGTGCGCGATGCGCCGGGACTGAAGGGCCCGCACCTGGTGCCAGGTGCTGCGCAGCAGGTCGTCGGTGATCTCGTCGTCGGCCACCGAGTCGAGGCTGCGCGCGCCGGTGTGCTCGTAGACGAGCATCACTGCGTCGGGACCCAGCTCGGACGTGGCGATGAGCTTGGGGGCGTTGGCGCCCGCCGCGATCGCCGCGTACGCCAGCAGCGCCTCCTGCTCCAGCGCCTGGCGCAGCGACTGGAGACTGGAGCGGGTGGCGAAGCCGCGCAGGGTGAGGTTGCGCCACGCGCGGTAGAAGAAGCCCTGGGCCTGCTGCTCCCGGTCGACGACCGTGACGTCCAGCGGCGGGCCGTCCTCCAGGGTCACGAAGTAGCGCCGGCCTCGGTCCGCGTTCTCGGCGTCCGGGGCCTCGTCACGGGCCGCGCTGACCGGGTGGAATCCGACGTGCCGCAGCCCCGCCATCAGGGTCTGGCCGGTGGGCCGGATATTGGGGGAGCCGACCGCGTACAGCGTGCCGTAGGCCACCGTCCAGCCGATCAGCACGGTCAGGATGATCGAGAAGGGGGTCGTGTAGCCGGTGACCAGCATCGAGAAGGCGTCGAGCAGCAGGACGATCCACAGCACCGCGCGCCAGCGGGGCCGCCGGGACATGCCGACGGCCGTCATATAGGCGATGACGGGGGCGAGGTAGCCGTGCACCGGGTCGGTCAGGGCGTGGATGTCACCGGGGGAGGGCTGGGTGAGCGCCTCCTGGATGGAGCCCGGGGCGGCCCGGGCGACCCACAGGTCTGTGGCAAGCGTCACACCGTGCGCGAGGACCGCCGCGAGCACGCCGTCGGCGATGCGCAGCCCGTCCCGTTTGATCAGCCGCTCGATCGCGAACGCGACCGGCACCAGGAGGATCGCGATGCTCGACGCCAGCCCCGCGATCTTGATCAGCAGATCGGGCGCCTGGCCGGTGCCCTTGTTGATGTCCTGTTCGAACCCCGAGGTGGTCCCGTGCGCGAACGCGGCGATCGCCAGCAGTACGGCGATGGCGAGCACGCCCACCAGCAGGCGCATCAGGTCGGAGGGGCGGTGCACGCGCGCGGGGAGCAGCGGTTCGTCGCCCTCGACGGCGTCGGCGTGCAACTCGTCATCCGGCTCGGTACCGGGCGCTGCGGCGTCGTCGGGCCGCCGCGTGTCCTCGGGGGCCGGGCGCTCGGCGTGTGCTTCGGCGGAGTCCGGGCGCGACGCCGCGGCAGAGGTGCCCTCCGCGCCTTCGGGGTGCACGCCCTGCTGCTTCATCGTCTCTTCTTGATCTCGTATCACCAGTCACCGCCCGCACGATGGTGGCATGCCGCACCGACACACGGGGGCATCAGGGTGCAAATGCGGGGGCGCACAGTCTGCCGGAAGCTCCGCCGGAGGGCGAGAGACCGTCCTGCCGCCGTCCGCGTCACGTTGTCGGTGGGGTGGGGCAGGATGGGGCGGATGAGCGAGCAGAGGCATCCGGAGGACACGCGCGCCGGATACGCGGACGCGCTGCCGGAGTACGCCGAGCGGGTCCTCGACGTCGCCGAGCGGATCCCGCCCGGGCGGGTCATGACGTACGGGGACGTCGCGGAGTGGCTCCAGGAGGGCGGCCCGCGCCAGGTGGGCCGGGTCATGGCGCTCTACGGCGGAGCCGTCCCGTGGTGGCGGGTCGTCCGCGCGGACGGCCTCCTGCTGCCCGGCCACGAACTGCGGGCGCTCGAGCACTACCGCGCCGAGGGCACTCCGCTGAAGGAGGCGGGCAGAGCGGCCGAGGGCCACCTGCCCCGCCTCGACATGAGGCGGGCCAGGTGGGACGGCAGCGAGAGCGCGGAGGGTCACATCTGACAGCTTCCGCCATCGGACGCCCCCGAGGGGAGCCCGTGGCCCATAAGGGGGAAACGGGGCACGCCCGTGGCATGGCGTACGTTCGTGAGTCGTGGGACTCGCGTGACGCGAGCGCCGCGAGGGATGAACCGGAAGACCTGCTTCCGTCCCTTTCGTCGGCGTCACCGGCGTAGCGTCGGCTGCGCGCGTCCCCCTCACCCCGCGGCCACCGTCACACACGCGTGACCCCCTGCCAACCAGCACACCCACCAGGACCGGCGAACCACGTGAGCTCCTCTTCCTCCACCAGGCGCCTGCCGCACCCCCCGGTGCGGCAGGGGAACAGTGGCGCTTACCGACTGGTGCGTACCCCTCCGACCGAGCCGGATCCCCTCCGTCTGGACGCCGCCCAGCGCGCCGTGGTTGACCACAGGGCCGGCCCGCTGCTCGTCCTCGCAGGTCCCGGCACCGGCAAGACCACCACGCTCGTAGAGTCGGTGGCCGCGCGGATCGCCCGTGGCGGGGACCCCGAGCGCATCCTGGTGCTGACGTTCAGCCGCAAGGCGGCCGTCGACCTGCGCGACCGCATGGCCCGGCGCATAGGGGCGGCCCGCGCCCCCCAGGCGACCACTTTCCACTCGTACTGCTACGCCCTGGTCCGTGCCCACCAGGACAGCGACCTCTTCGTGGAGCCACTGCGCCTGCTCTCCGGCCCCGAGCAGGACGTCACCGTCCGCGAGCTGCTCGCGGGCCAGCCGGAGCTGGAGCGGCTCGGGCTGAACCATGTGCGCTGGCCGGACGAGCTGCGCGCCTGCCTGACCACCCGGGGCTTCGCCGACGAGGTCCGCGCGGTCCTCGCCCGCAGCCGCGAGCTCGGCCTGGGCCCCGCCGCCCTGGACGCCTTCGCCCGGCGCATCGGCCGCCCCGACTGGCAGGCCGCGGCGGCCTTCCTCGCCGAGTACCTCGACGTCATCGACCTGCAAGGCGTGCTGGACTACGCCGAACTCGTCCACCGCGCGGTGCTCCTCGCCCGCCGCCCGGAGACCGCCGCACGGCTCGCCGCCCGGTACGACGCCGTGTACATCGACGAGTACCAGGACACCGACCCGGCCCAGGTGCGTCTGCTGCACGCCCTGGCCGGCGACGGCCGCACCCTGGTCGCCTTCGGCGATCCCGACCAGTCGATCTACGCGTTCCGGGGCGCCGACGTGAACGGCATCCTCGACTTCCCGCAGGCCTTCCCGCGCGCGGACGGCCGTCCGGCTGCCGTGGAGGTCCTGCGCACCTCCCGCCGGTCCGGCGCCGCCCTGCTGGCCGCGACCCGCCTGTTGACCCAGCGCATGCCGCTGACCCGCCTCCCCGCCGACAAGGTCCGCGCCCACCGCGAGCTGACCCCGGTACGGGACTCGGGCCGCGCCGAGGTCTACACGTACCCCACACCCGGTACGGAGCTCGACAACATCGCCGACATCCTCCGCAGGGCACACCTGGAGGACGGCGTGCCCTGGAGCGACATGGCCGTCCTCGTGCGCGCGGGGTCCCGCACCATCCCGACGCTCCGCCGCGCCCTCACGGCGGCAGGTGTCCCCCTGGACATCGACGGCGACGACCTGCCCCTGCGCCACGAACCGGCGGTGGCACCGCTCCTGACGGCACTCCGGGCGGTGGCCACGGCGGAGGCGGCGGAACGCCCTGGCCAGGACACCGGTCAGGACACTGGACAGGACACCGGTCAGGGCTCGGGCCAGGGCTCGGGTCAGGGCTCGGGTCAGGGCTCGGGTCAGGGTTCGGGTCAGGACTCCGAGCAGCCCGGCCAGGAGCCCTGCTGGCTCGACACCGAGACCGCCCTCACCCTGCTCGCCTCCCCCCTGGCCGGCATGGACGCCGCCGATCTGCGCCGCCTCGGACGTGCCCTGCGCGAGGAGGAGCGGGCGGCAGGCAACCCGCTGCCGCCGCCCTCGGACGAACTGCTGGCGCGGGTGCTCGCCGAACCCGAGCGTCTGGTCGCGCACGATCCCGCGTACGCGCGCGGAGCCCAGCGCCTCGGCGCCCTGCTCAGGAAGGCCCGGGAGCGCCTGGCGGGCGGCGGTACGGCCGAGGAGGCGCTGTGGGAGCTGTGGGAGGGCACGCCGTGGCCCGCCCGCCTGGAGCGGGCCGCCCGGCGCGGCGGCGCTGCCGGCCGCAACGCCGACCGCGATCTGGACGCGGTGTGCGCCCTGTTCGCGACCGCCGCGCGCGCCGAGGAGCGTACCGGCGGGCGGGGCGCCCTCAACTTCCTCGAGCAGATCGCGGCCGAGGACATCGCCGCCGACACACTGACCCGGCGTGCGCTGCGACCCGACGCCGTACACCTGATGACCGCGCACCGATCCAAGGGCCTCCAATGGCGCCTGGTCGTCGTCGCCGGCGTGCAGGAAGGGCTGTGGCCCGACCTGCGCCGGCGCGGCTCCCTGCTGGAGGCCGACCGCATCGGCCGCGACGGGCTCGCCGAACCGCTCACTCCGGGAGCGCTTCTCGCCGAGGAGCGCCGCCTGTTCTACGTGGCCGCCACACGCGCGCGTGAGCGCCTCGTCGTCACCGCGGTGAAGGCGCCGGCCGACGACGGCGACCAGCCCTCCCGGTTCCTCACCGAACTCGGCGTCGAGCCGCAGGACGTCACCGGCCGCCCGCGCCGCCCGCTGTCCGTGGCCGCGCTGGTCGCCGAGCTGCGCGCCACGACGGTCGACCCGCGCGTGTCGGCGGCCCTGCGCGAGGCCGCCGCCCACCGCCTCGCCCGGCTCGCCGCCCTCGCCGACGAGGACGGCCGCCCGCTTGTCCCCTCCGCGCACCCCTACCGCTGGTGGGGCATGTTCGAGCCGACCGAGAGCAAGGTGCCCCTGCGCAACCGCGACCAGCCTGTCGTGCTGTCGGGCAGCGCCCTCGACCAGCTCGCCAACACCTGCGCCCTCCAGTGGTTCCTGGGACGCGAGGTGAAGGCCGACGCCCCCGCCACCGCCGCTCAGGGCTTCGGCAACGTCGTCCATGTCCTGGCCGACGAGGTCGCCTCCGGACGCACGCCCGCCGACCTCGACGTCCTCATGGAGCGCCTGGAGTCCGTGTGGAACGCGCTCGCCTTCGACGCTCCCTGGAAGTCGGCGCAGGAGAAGGAGCACGCGCGCGTGGCGCTCGAACGCTTCCTGCGCTGGCATGTGCTGGACCGGACCGGGCGGACACCCCTGGCGAGCGAGCACGACTTCGACGTCAGCCTCGAAGCGGGTGACTACGAAGTCCGCATCCGCGGCCAGATGGACCGGGTCGAAGCGGACGGCGAGGGCCGGGCGTATGTCGTCGACTTCAAGACCGGCAAGCAGGCCCCGACCGCCCGCGAGGTGGAGCGGCACCCGCAGCTGGCCGTCTACCAGCTCGCGATCCGCGAGGGCGCCGTGGACGACGCCTTCGACGGCGTGCGGCCCGAGCCCGGCGGCGCCGAACTGGTCCACCTGCGGCAGGGCGCCGCCCAGCGGGACGGCGGCGACAGCCTGCCCAAGGTGCAGGCCCAGGAGCCGCTGGAGGGTGAGTGGGTCGGTGAGCTGCTGGCCAACGCCGCCGGGAAGGTGCTCGACGAGCGGTTCACGCCGAGCACGGGCCAGCACTGCACCCACTGCGCATTCCGGGCGTCGTGCAGCGCGCAGCCCGAAGGACGGCAAGTGATCGAGTGACGCGGCACGTGACCGAGTGACGCGGCACGTGACCGAGTGATGCACGTGACGCATCGCACCACCCCTGCTGACCAGCGCCTCCACCGGCCCGGAGGGACGATCGTGCACCGGCTGTCAGTGCCCACCGCTAGCCTCTGACGACATGCCCGCCCGTATCACCGACCCCGAGCAGCTCAAGGAGCTCCTCGGCATCCCGTTCACCCCGGAGCAGATGGTCTGCATCACCGCACCGCCGGCTCCGCAGGTGATCGTGGCCGGAGCCGGTTCGGGCAAGACCACGGTGATGGCCGCACGCGTGGTGTGGCTGGCCGGCACCGGCCAGGTCGCCCCCGAACAGGTCCTCGGCCTGACCTTCACCAACAAGGCCGCCGGCGAACTCGCCGAACGCGTCCGCAAGGCCCTGATCCGGGCCGGCGTCACCGATCCCGATGTCATCGACCCGGACAACCCGCCCGGCGAACCGGTGATCTCCACCTACCACGCCTTCGCCGGCCGGCTGCTGACCGACCACGGCCTGCGCATCGGGCTCGAACCGACGTCTCGCCTGCTCGCCGACGCCACCCGCTACCAGCTCGCCGCGCGCGTGCTGCGCGAGGCGCCCGGCCCCTACCCGGCGCTGACCCGCTCCTTCGCCGACCTCGTCAGCGACCTCCTCACCCTCGACGCCGAGCTCGCCGAACACCTCGTACGCCCCGAGGACCTGCGCGCCCGGGACGCCGACCTGCTGCGCACCCTCGCCGGCGCCAAGCTCACCAACGCCGACCTGCGCAAGGTCCCCGAGACGGCCGCCGCCCGGCGCGAACTCGCCGAGCTGGTGCTGCGCTACCGGACCATCAAGCGCGAGCGGGACCTGCTCGACTTCGGCGACCAGATCGCCCTCTCCGCGACCCTCGCGCAGATCCCCGAAGTGGGCCGGGCCCTGCGCGAGGAGTTCCGCGTGGTGCTCCTCGACGAGTACCAGGACACCTCGGTGGCGCAGCGCGTCCTCCTGGCGGGCCTGTTCGGCGGCGGCACCGGCCACCCGGTGACCGCCGTCGGCGACCCCTGCCAGGCCATCTACGGCTGGCGCGGCGCGTCCGTCGCCAACCTCGACGACTTCCCCGAGCACTTCGCACACCCCGACGGACGCCTCGCCACCCGCCAGGCACTCAGCGAGAACCGCCGCAGCGGCGGCCGCCTCCTCGACCTCGCCAACGCTCTCGCCGAGCCCCTGCGCGCCATGCACGCGGGCGTGGAAGCCCTGCGCCCGGCCCCCGGCGCCGAGCGGGACGGCACGGTCCACTGCGCCCTGCTGCGCACCCACGCCGAGGAGATCGACTGGGTCGCGGACTCCATCGCCCACCTCGTCCACACGGGGAAGGCGCCCGGCGAGATCGCCGTCCTGTGCCGCACGGCGACCGACTTCGCCCAGATCCAGGGCGCCCTCGTCGCACGGGACATCCCCGTCGAAGTGGTCGGCCTCTCCGGGCTGCTGCACCTGCCCGAGGTCGCCGACCTGGTCGCCGTCTGCGAGGTGCTCCAGGACCCCGGCGCCAACGCCTCCCTGGTCCGCCTGCTGACCGGCCCGCGCTGGCGCATCGGCCCCCGCGACCTCGCTCTGCTGGGGCGGCGCGCCCGCCTGCTCGTGTCCCACGCGCGCGTGGACGCCGGGGACGACCCGGATCGCCGGCTCGCCGAGGCCGTCGAAGGGGTCGACCCGTCCGAGGTGATCTCACTGGCGGACGCACTCGACACGTTCCTCGAATCACCCGTGGACGGCGCCGGGGACGACGACGGGCTGCCCTTCTCGCCCGAGGCGCGCGTGCGGTTCGCACGCCTGGCGGCCGAACTGCGCGAACTGCGCCGCTCACTGGCCGACCCCCTGATGGACGTCCTGCACCGCGTCCTCACCGTCACCGGCCTGGAGGTCGAGCTGTCGGCGTCCCCGCACGCCCTCGCCGCACGCCGCCGCGAGACGCTGTCCAACTTCCTGGACATCGCCGCGTCCTTCGCCGCGAACGAGAGCGAGGCGAGCCTGCTGGCCTTCCTCGGCTTCCTGCGCACCGCGGCCCAGTACGAAAAGGGCCTCGACAACGCCCTCCCCGGCGGGGAGAACACCGTCAAGGTGCTCACCGCGCACAAGTCCAAGGGCCTGGAGTGGGACGTCGTCGCCGTCCCCGGCCTGGTCACCGGCACCTTCCCCAGCAGCCAGGGCCGCGAGAAGTGGACCACACAGGCCAAGGTGCTGCCGCACGGGCTGCGCGGCGACGCCGACACCCTGCCCGACATCGAGACCTGGGATTCCCGGGGCATGAAGGCCTTCCACGAGGCCATGAAGGACCACCAGCACACCGAGGAGCTCCGCCTCGGCTACGTCACCTTCACCCGCCCCCGCTCCCTGCTCCTCGGCTCCGGCCACTGGTGGGGCCCCAGCCAGAAGAAACCCCGCGGCCCGTCCGACTTCCTCATGGCCCTGTACGACCACTGCACCGCCGGCCACGGCGAGATCGAGGCCTGGGCCGACGCACCCGAGGAGGACGAGGAGAACCCCGCGCTCAACCGGGCGACCGCCGACCAGGCCTGGCCGCTGCCCCTGGACGACGTCGCCCTGACCCGCCGCCGCGCCGCCGCCGAGACCGTCCTCGCCCACCTCGAGACCCTCGCCACCGGGGACGCCGGCCACCCGGTGGCCACCCACGACCCCGACACCCACGAGGACCCGGACTGGCCCGCACCGCCGGACGACGAAGAGCTCGCATACGACGAGCCACCCTCGCACGACGAACCCGACCCCTTCGAGGAGGATCCGGCCGACTGGGACGCGTGGACCACCGACCGGCCCACGGTCCCGCACCAGGCGACGGCCCCCGAGCCGCCCGTCGCCCGCACCCACCCCGCCGAACCCGACCCCACCGCGCTCCTCACCCCGGAGGAGGCCCGCACCGTCGCCTCCTGGGACCGCGACCTGGACGCCCTCACCGGGGAACTCCTGCGCGCCCGGGAGAGCGTCACGGAGGTCCCCCTGCCGACCACACTCACCGCGTCCCAGCTGCTGCGCCTGACCGTCGACCCCGACGGATTCGCGCAGGAACTCGCGCGCCCCATGCCGCGCCCCCCGCAACCGGCCGCGCGCCGGGGCACCCGGTTCCATGCCTGGGTGGAATCCCGCTTCGAAGAGTTGACGCTGCCCATGCTGGAGCCCGAGGAGCTGCCCGGCGGCGAGGCGGAGATCGCCGACGAACGCGACCTCGAGGCCCTCAAGGACGCCTTCGAACGCACCGAGTACGCACACCGCACGCCCTACCGCGTCGAGGCCCCCTTCCAGCTCGCCCTCGCCGGCCGCGTCGTACGGGGCCGTATCGACGCCGTCTACCGGCACGACGACGGTGCGGAGACGACGTACGAGATCGTCGACTGGAAGACCGGCCGCGGTCGGACCGCCGACCCGCTCCAGCTCGCCGTGTACCGGCTCGCCTGGGCCGAGCAGCAGGGAGTGCCGCCGGAGTCGGTCACGGCCGCGTTCCTGTACGTGCGCAGCGGCGAGGTGGTCCGGCCCGCGCACCTGCCCGGACGGGAGGAACTGGAGAGATCGCTCCTGGGGCAAGCAGAGTGTGACGAACCGCCCGCCGAGGATGCCGCCACGGGCCGATAGGCTCGTGAACATGAGCCAGACCCCGGACAGCGCCGTCCGCACGTACATCGAGCAGCACCGCGCCGCCTTCCTCGACGACCTCTCCGAGTGGCTGCGCATCCCTTCCGTGTCGGCCCAGCCCGACCACGCGCACGATGTACGGCGCAGCGCCGACTGGCTCGCCGCCAAGCTCACGGAGACCGGCTTCCCGACCGCCGAGGTCTGGGAGACCCCGGGCGCCCCCGCGGTCTTCGCGGAGTGGCCCGCCGCCGACCCGCAGGCGCCGACCGTCCTTGTCTACGGTCACCACGACGTCCAGCCCGCCGCCCGAGAGGATGGCTGGGACAGCGAGCCCTTCGAACCCGTAGTCCGCGGAAACCGCCTCTACGCGCGCGGGGCGGCAGACGACAAGGGCCAGGTGTTCTTCCACACACTCGGCGTCCGCGCCCACCTCGCCGCCACCGGCCGCACCGCCCCCGCCGTCCACCTGAAGCTCCTGATCGAGGGCGAGGAGGAGTCCGGCTCCCCGCACTTCCGGGCCCTCGCCGAGAAGCACGCGCACCGCCTCGCCGCCGACGCCGTGATCGTCTCCGACACCGGCATGTGGGCCGAGGACACCCCCACCGTGTGCACCGGCATGCGCGGCCTCGCCGAGTGCGAGATCCACCTGTACGGCCCCGACCAGGACATCCACTCCGGCTCCTTCGGCGGTGCCGTGCCCAACCCGGCGACCGCCGCCGCACGCCTGGTCGCCGCCCTGCACGACGAGCACGCGCGCGTGGCCGTCCCCGGCTTCTACGACGGCATCGTCGAGCTCGCCGACCGCGAGCGCGCACTCTTCGCCGAACTCCCCTTCGACGAGCAGAGTTGGCTGCGCACCGCCAAGTCGTACGCCACCCACGGCGAGGCCGGACACACCACCCTGGAGCGCATCTGGGCCCGCCCCACCGCCGAGGTCAACGGCATCGGCGGCGGCTACCAGGGCCCCGGCAGCAAGACGATCATCCCGTCCTCGGCCATGGTGAAGCTCTCCTTCCGCCTGGTCGCCGGCCAGGACCCCGACCACATCGAGAAGGCGGTCCGCGCCTGGGCCGCCGAACAGGTGCCCGCCGGCATCCGGCACGAGATCACCTTCGGCTCGGCCACCCGCCCGTGCCTGACCCCGCTGGACCACCCCGCACTGCAGTCCGTGGTCCGCGCCATGGGCCGCGCGTTCCAGCAGCCGGTCCGCTTCACCCGCGAGGGCGGCTCCGGGCCCGCGGCCGACCTCCAGGAGGTCCTCGGCGGACCCGTGCTCTTCCTGGGCATCTCGGTCCCCTCCGACGGCTGGCACGCCCCGAACGAGAAGGTGGAGCTCGACCTCCTCCTCAAGGGCGTCGAGACCAGCGCCTACCTGTGGGGCGACCTCGCCGAGCACTGGCGCCATGCGCCCTGACCGCCCCACGCCGTTTCCCGCCCTACGTACCGCTGAACCGCCCGCCGACACACATCCGTTCCACCGGGGGAGTTGGAAGCACCCGTGACCACCTGGACCGACCACACCGCCGACCGACCCATCTCGCTCACCGCCCCGAGCGGCATCGACCGCGCCGCCCACCACCGGCTCGACGAGGCCTGGCTCGCGGCGGCATGGAGCCACCCCACGACCCGCTGCTTCGTGGTCTCCGGCGGTCAGGTCCTCATCGACGAGACGGCGGACGGCCGGACCGAACTCGTCATGACCCCCTCCTTCGAGGCGCCGCTCACCGAGGCCCACCGCTACTTCCTCGGTATCGACGAGGAAGGCGTCAGCTACTTCGCGCTCCAGAAGGACTCGCTGCCCGGCCGCATCGACCAGTCGGCGCGCCCGGCGGGCCTGCGCGAGGCGGGCCTGCTGCTCTCCGCGCGCGACACGGGCCTCATGGTGCACGCGGTCGGGCTGGAGAACTGGCAGCGCACCCACCGCTTCTGCTCCCGTTGCGGCGAACGCACGGTCATCGCCGCCGCCGGCCACATCCGCCGCTGCCAGGCCTGCGGCGCCGAGCACTACCCGCGCACCGACCCCGCCGTGATCATGGCCGTCACCGACGAGGAGGACCGCATCCTGCTCGGCCGCCAGGTCCACTGGCCCGAGGGCCGCTTCTCCACGCTGGCCGGCTTCGTCGAACCCGGCGAGTCCATCGAGCAGTCGGTGCGCCGCGAGGTCCAGGAAGAGGTCGGCATCAACGTCGGCCCGGTCGAGTACGTCGCCAGCCAGCCCTGGCCCTTCCCGTCCAGCCTCATGCTGGGCTTCATGGCCCGCGCCACCTCGACCGACATCGACGTCGACGGCGACGAGATCCACGAGGCCCGCTGGTTCTCCCGCGAGGAGCTGTGCGCCGCCTTCGAATCCGGCGAGGTACTGCCCCCCTACGGCATCTCCATCGCCGCCCGCCTGATCGAGCTCTGGTACGGCAAGCCGCTGCCGACCCGCAGCTTCGTGTGAGCCGCGGCATGTGAAAGGGCGGTACCCGAGATGTCTCGGGTACCGCCCTTTTTCGGCTGCCGTGCCGTCCTCAGGCTGACCCCGAGTACGGCCCGACGCTGATCGAGATGATCCGGCGCTTCATCGAGAAGCCGAGCTTCTCGGCCGTCGCCGACTGGCTCAACGAGCAAGGCGTACCCACGGCTCAGGACATCGCTCGCATCCGCGCGGCGGCAGGCGAGAGCACGACTCGGCTGTCCGACCCGAAGCCTCGGGGAGCCAGGTGGACGCCGACCACAGTGCAAGCCGTACTGATCAGCCGCTCCTTGCTCGGGGAGTACGTACGCGCCAGTTCGCCGACACTCGACCGCTCCCACCACTCCGCGTAGCTCTCGCCCGTACCCGTCCACAAGCGTGAATGGCTGAAGAAGCACAAGGGGGCCGCTCACGCGGTCCGCCTTCGCCGGCTGCAAGGTCAAGACGCCCGACTTTCCAGAACGGGAACGTCGCACACTTGGCGTCCGGCATCGGTGTGGTCCCGGTAGCCCTCGGCAGGTGTGAGGGGGATCAGCGCCCGAGCACGTCAGTCCAGCAGCGCGACAGTGAACGTCTCGCGGTGGTCGGTCAGCCAGGCCTGCATGCGGTCCCAGCGTTCCCATCCGCCACGGTCGGCCAGCGCTTGGAGGTAGACAGGATCACCGTCAGCCACGCGGCGGGCGACGAAGGCCCGGCAGATCTCCGTGGCCTGTTCGATCACGCCGGGCAATTCGGCGCGCTCTCCCGCCGAGAGGCCGTAGCCGTCGGCGAGGATCCGCAGCCGTGCAGGCGCATCCAATCCGGCGGGATGCAGGGCAGCTGCGGATACCGGATCAAGCATGGGAACCCAGTAGCGGGCGGCCATGGCTACGTCCCAGAGAGGACGGCCCGGAGCCGCCAGGTCGAAATCGATCAAGGCGGCGGCACGACCGTCGCGGAAGACGACGTTCTCCGGGCACACGTCGTTGTGGCACAACATCGTTCCTCCCTCCGGGTCGGCGAGGTCCTGGGGCCACTCGACGTCTGTGTCGACCGGGATGGTCGCGCTGGCCTCATGCAGGCGGCGCAGCAGGATCCCCACCGATTCGAGAGCGGTTGTCGTCAGCACCCAGGGCGGGAACGGTGGCAGAGCCACGTCGCCAGGAATGAAGGTCAGCTGCTCACGACCGTCAGCAGTCAGACCCACGGGAGTCGGAGCCGCGTCGAAGCCGTGCTCTTTCAGCGCGAGGAGGTGGGCATGGAGGGCGTGTGCGTTGTGCGGTGCCGGACGTTCCACCAACGCACCCCGGCGGAACACCGCCCCCGCGTTCACCATGCCTCCGACCAGCGCCTCGCAGTCCGCGTCGTCCTCGGTCGTCATGTCGATCACGCTACCGCCGGGCCGCCTCGTACAGCCTGGGCATACAAAACCCCCGATCCGGCGCCAGGCCGGTCGGGGGTCATGTGCGTCATGTGAGTCAGACGCCAAGCGCCTGCTTCACCTGCGCAAGGCTCGGGTTCGTCATCACGACCTCAGCGCCACCACTGGAGGGAACTACCTGAACAGTGGGAACCGTCTGGTTTCCGCCATTCGCCTTCTCGACAAACGCCGCGGACTCCGGGTCCTGCTCGATGTTGATCTCGGTGTACGCAATGCCCTCGCGGTCCAGCTGGTTCTTCAGCCGACGGCAGTAGCCGCACCACGTGGTGCTGTACATCGTCACAGTGCCCTGCATCTCGCTCGCGCTCCTCTGGCAGCTCGGGGAAGGTCGTCCAGGGAGGGAACGCACACGACCGGGCCCCCATTCCCACAGGGGGTATGCGGCCCGACGTGATGCCTGCCGCATTAGTACGACTACGGGACCCTCCCTGTGGACAACCGCCACAGCCGTCTCCGGCGACCTGGCAGCATGGCCATGTGACAGCAGCAACGCACTCCACCCTCTTCCCGCAGGTACCGGACTCTGCCGACGCGGTGCTCGAAGGGCTCGACCCCGAGCAGCGCGAGGTGGCCACCGCCCTGCACGGTCCGGTGTGCGTGCTGGCGGGCGCCGGCACGGGCAAGACCCGGGCGATCACCCACCGCATCGCCTATGGGGTGCGCGCCGGGGTCCTCCAGCCCTCCAGCGTGCTCGCCGTCACCTTCACCAACCGCGCCGCCGGCGAGATGCGCGGCCGGCTCCGCCAGCTCGGCGCGCAGGGCGTCCAGGCCCGCACCTTCCACTCCGCCGCGCTGCGCCAGCTCCAGTACTTCTGGCCGAAAGCGATCGGTGGCTCCATGCCCCGGCTCGTGGACCGCAAGATCCAGCTCGTCGCGGACGCGGCAGCCGCCTGCCGCATCCGCCTCGACCGGGGGGAGCTGCGGGACGTCACCGCCGAGATCGAGTGGTCCAAGGTCACCCAGACCGTGCCCGCCGACTACGCGCCCGCCGCCGCCAAGGCCGGCCGTGCGGCCCCCCGTGACCCGGCCGAGGTCGCCCAGCTCTACTCCGTCTACGAGGACCTCAAGCGCGACCGCGCGGTCATCGACTTCGAGGACGTCCTGCTGCTGACCGTCGCCATCCTCCAGGACCGCCACGACATCGCCGACCAGGTCCGCTCCCAGTACCAGCACTTCGTGGTCGACGAGTACCAGGACGTCAGCCCCCTCCAGCAGCGCCTCCTGGAGCTGTGGCTCGGCGAGCGGGACAGCCTGTGCGTCGTCGGTGACGCCAGCCAGACGATCTACTCCTTCACCGGTGCCACCCCCGACCACCTCCTCGACTTCCGCACCCGGCACCCCGGTGCCACGGTGGTCAAACTGGTCCGCGACTACCGCTCCACCCCCCAGGTCGTCCACCTCGCCAACGGTCTGCTCGCCCAGGCGCACGGCCGGGCCGCCGACCACCGGCTGGAACTGGTCTCCCAACGAGCCCCCGGCCCCGAGCCCGTCTACGCCGAGTACGCCGACGAGCCCGCCGAGGCCGAAGGCGCCGCCCGCCGGATCCGCGAGCTCATCGACGCGGGCGTCCCGGCCGCCGAGATCGCCATCCTGTTCCGCACGAACGCCCAGTCCGAGACCTACGAGCAGGCCCTCGCCGACGTCGCGGTCCCGTACCAGCTGCGCGGCGCCGAGCGCTTCTTCGACCGTCCCGAGGTCCGCAAGGCGGGCATCGCGCTGCGCGGCGCGGCCCGCTTCGGCGGCAACGACTCCCTCCTGGACGACGTCGTGACCCTGCCGTCCCAGGTGCGCGCGGTGCTCTCCGGCGAGGGCTGGACCAGCGAGCCCCCGGCCGGCTCCGGCGCCGTCAGGGAGCGCTGGGAGTCGCTGGCCGCCCTGGTCAACCTGGCCCAGGACTTCGCCGCCGCCAGACCCGACGCCACGCTCGGGGACTTCGTCGCCGAACTCGACGAGCGGGCCAACGCCCAGCACGCCCCGACCGTCCAGGGCGTCACCCTCGCCTCGCTGCACTCCGCCAAGGGCCTGGAGTGGGACGTCGTCTTCCTGGTCGGTACCGCCGAGGGCATGATGCCGATCACCTACGCGAAGACGGAGGAGCAGATCGAGGAGGAGCGGCGCCTGCTCTACGTCGGCGTGACCCGTGCCAGAGAACGGCTCCACGTCTCCTGGGCGCTGGCTCGATCGCCCGGCGGCCGCCCCGTCCGCCGAGCGAGCCGCTTCCTCGACGGACTGCGCCCCGGCTCGGCCACCACCCTCGGCCGCTCGGCCGCCGGGGCCTCCGGGGGTGTAGAGCGCGGTGCGGTGAACGGCTCCACGGCAGCGGCCCCGCGGCGGACCCAGCGCACCCCGGCCCGTTGCCGAGTGTGCGGACGCACGCTCACCGACGCGGGCGAGATGAAGCTGATGCGCTGCGAGGACTGCCCCTCCGACATGGACGAGGGTCTCTACGAGCGACTGCGCGAGTGGCGCGCGGAGCAGGCCCGGCACAGCGGACAGCCGCCGTTCTGTGTGTTCACTGACAAGACGCTGATGGCCATCGCCGAGACCGTCCCCGGGGACGACGGGGAGCTGGCCCGCATCCCCGGCGTCGGCGTGCGCAAGCTCAACCGCTACGGAGCCGATGTCCTGGCCATCTGCGCAGGCCAGCAGGCTGATTGAGAAGGCGGGGGTGGCTGACGCGAACTCGTCGAAAAAATAGTTTGCGCATGCCCCGGCAATCCCCATAGGTTCTAGGCACGGAAGCGGCGGCCTTCTCCAAGGCCCTGATTCCGTGATGTACTTGCATATCCGAACGGGCTGGTTCACCCCAGTTCCTGAGACGCCGAGAGGAGGCGAGTCCAGTGATCAGCATCAACACCAGCATCATCAGCACGGCCAAAATGACCGATCGCTCGGCCGTCTCCCTGTGCATGCTCGGCGTCTCGAACCTGGGCACCGGTCTGTCCGGCATCTCTGCCGTGCGTCCGGCGTCCTCCGTTGTCATCGCGGGCCTTCCCGTCCGTGAGCGCAATGAGCGACCGACCAAGGCACTGGAAGCAGTAGCGGCACAGGCCCAGGCCTATGCCTTTGCGGCGGCCGGTGCCGGATTCCGGAAGCAGACGACGAAGCATCACCTGATGTGGGCCTTCCGTGGGCCAGAACCCTGGAGTGATCCAGCCTGATCGCCGATCAGGCCGGCGCCTTCAGGGCCGCGGAACCCCATCCGGGATCCGCGGCCCTTCTGTTTTCCCTGAACGGGGACGGCGGAACGAAGGGGCCTCGGGACAAGAAAAGAACCCGGTACCAAGCCGACACCCGGTCAACCGGCCGGACCGACCAGACGAGGAAGACGAACCGTGCAACTCGAAGCGCACGCCCCGTCCGTACCGCCTTCCGAAACGATCCCCCCGCCCGGCCTCACGGAGGACTCCACCTTGACCCCGCTCACCGCGCTCACCGCGCTCGACGACGCCATCGAGAACCTCGGCGTACCCGTCCCCTGCCGTTCCTACGACCCGGAGGTCTTCTTCGCCGAGTCGCCGGCGGACGTCGAGTACGCCAAGTCCCTCTGCCGCACCTGCCCGCTGATCGAGGCCTGCCTCGCCGGGGCCAAGGAGCGGCGCGAGCCCTGGGGCGTCTGGGGTGGCGAGCTGTTCGTCCAGGGTGTCGTCGTCGCCCGGAAGCGGCCGCGTGGCCGCCCGCGCAAGAACCCGGTCACGGCATGAACACCGCAGGAACGATCGACCGCCCCCTCACGCACGACCCCAAGAAGCAGGCCCCGATGAAGCCGTCCACCAGCGAGCCCGCAGGCTCCGCGACTCCAGACTTCTCCACCACCGGCGCGACCGACTCGCGTCAGAACAGGACCCGAGAGATGCAACTCATCCCAGAAGCCCTGGCTCGTGCGCATATGCACGACCGACTGCATGAGGCCGAGCGGGAACGCCAGTCAGTACGCCTGGTGTCCGCCCGCCGGATGCAGCGCCGGGCCGAGCGCGCCTCGCTGCGCGCCCGCCGCGCGCTCGCCATGGCGGTCATGCAGTAACCGATCACACCTGAAGCGGTGGCCTCCCGGGTCCGGGAGGCGGTAGCTCCCCGTGGGGGCCGGTCCGTCCGAACGGACCGGCCCCCACGGTGCGTTGTGCCGACCGAGCCTTGGCAGGCACCCCGCCTGGTGAGGCGCCCGACGGAGTGCGGGGTTTCAGGGTCCCGGAGTCTCTTCCGCCAGGTCCTTGATCGCTCGCAGACGATGCTCCCACTGGGCGGCCAGTGCGTCCATCCAGCGTGTCGCCCGTTTCATCGGGTGCAACTCGGCTTCGTAGCGGACCTCGCGTCCGGTGCGGTGGGCGCGGACGAGCCCGGCGCGGTCGAGGACGGCCAGGTGTTTGGCCACCGCCTGCCGTGTGACGGGAAGCCCTGCCGCCAGCGATGTCGAGGTGGTGCCGCCCTGTCCGGCGAGGGTGGCGAGGATCTGACGGCGGATCGGATCGGCCAGGGCCACCAGGATGTCCTCAGGCGCCCCTTCGGTGTCGGTGCTGGTGGTCATGTCGTGTCGTGCTCGCAGTCCGTGCGCAGGTGATCGAGTTTGCCGGGCCAGTTCCGGCTGTTGGCGCGGTGGCGGACGGCTGTCTCCTCGCCCGGCAGCCCGAGCCGCGCGAAGCCGCTTTCGACCATGGTGAGCCGGGTGCCTCCAGCGGAGTCCTCCGTGGTCAGGGTGAACTCGACCAGGGTGGCATTGGTGTCGTCGGGCTCCTCTCCGGCCGCACCCTGGGACCAGCGCCAGGACAGGGCGCGCGGCGGCTCGACCCGCTCGATGCGGGCGGGAATGGTGCCGTGCGAGCCATGATCGAAGAGCAGCAGGCCACCGGGGCGCAGGTCGATCTTGACCGGTTCCCCGTTGCCGAACCAGCGGCCGAGGAAGGAGGGCTCGGTGAGTACCGACCAGACCCGTTCCGGGGAGGCGTCGATCACTATGCCGCGTTCGATCGTGTCGGGAACCATGGCAACCTCTTCTCGTCCGGAAGTGCTACCTAAAGGTTGCATACCAACAACCCTATGTGCAACTGAGTGGTTGCACATCGTGGGCCGCTCACGCCTCCGCCGCCGGCTCCTCCGTCGCTTCCTCGGATTCGGCGAACCCCGGCAGCCACTCCTGCAACTCATCGCGGAGCCGTACCGTCGCCCCCAGCTGGCACAGCACCCCGATGGTGCTCAGCGTCACCCGGTGTATGAGGAGGTACGCGGGGGGCAGGTTGAGCTGTTTGCCCAGCTGGTAGGCGGGGGAGCGAGGGTCGGCGATGCGGGCCGCCTGGCTGCGCATCCAGGAGCGGGTGAAGGTGAACTCGTCCGCCCGGGCCGGCTCGATGATCGGCAGGAGGTAGTCCAGGACCGCGTCCGGATCGAGGTCTATGGACTCCTTGACGAAGCCCTCGGTGCGCAGCAGCTCGTAGACCCCCTCGGCGCTGCCCTCCAGGGTCATGCGCAGGGAGTCGCCGATCGGCGTCGGCAGCCCCCCTGGTAGGCGGTCGACGGTGCCGAAGTCCAGAACGCCCAGGCGCCAGCTGTCCTCGCCGTCGGGCAACAGACGGAAGTTGCCCGGATGCGGGTCGGCGTGCAGCAGGCCCGTGCGGGCCGGGCCGGAGAACAGGAAGCGGGCCAGGAGCTGGCCGGCGCGGTCCCGCTGCTCCGTGCTGCCGTCCGAGATCACCTCCGAGAGCGGGATGCCGTCGATCCACTCCGTGATCAGCACCTGATCGCACTGGTGCACCACCGCCGGGACCACGACGTCGGGGTCGTCCGCGAACTCCTCCGCGTGGGCCTGCTGGGCCTGCGCCTCCAGGCCGTAGTCCAGCTCCTCGGAGACGCGGTCCCGCAGCTCCGCGATCAGCGGCTTGATGTCCATGCCGGGGATGAGTGGGCCCAGTAGACGGGCGAAACGGCTCAACTGGTTCAGATCGGACAGGAGGGCTTCGCCCGCCCCCGGGTACTGCACCTTGACCGCCACTTCGCGGCCGTCGTGCCACAGCCCCCGGTGCACCTGTCCGATCGAGGCGGCCGCCGCCGGCTTGTCCTCGAACTCCAGGAACAGCTCACGCCACTGTGGCCCCAGCCGCTCCTCCAGCACCGAATGCACCGTGCGGGTCGGCATCGGCGGAGCCGCGTCCTGCAGCTTCGTCAGGGCGGCCCGGTAGGGGCCGGCGATCTCCTCGGGCAGGGCCGACTCGAAGACGGACAGTGCCTGCCCGAACTTCATGGCCCCTCCCTTGAGCTCGCCGAGGACCTTGAACAACTGCTCGGCCGTCCGCTGTTGCAGCTCCCGGCCGACGATCTCCGCGGACTCGCCCACGATTCGCTTGCCGAGGCCCCAGGTCGCCCGCCCGGCGAAGCCGAGCGGGAGCGCGGCGAGCTTGGCGGTCCGGGTGACCGCCTTCCGGGGAAGATCAGACATGCGCCCTCCAAGTCCCAGTCGGCCGCGTCGCGTCTGTCGTGCTTCGTCGATTCGTCGACGGCCGTTGCACCGCCATTGTCTCGTGCGGCTCCTCGTCCGTGGAGGAGTGTTCCCCCTTACCTCTGTCCGCGGCCCCGCACGGGCATGCCGGATGCGGCCAGATCGGCCGGGCGTGCCAGTTCAGACCGGGTGCGGAGACCTCCCAGCGTGCCCCCGCGCTCGACGGTGATCCACCGCCCAGGAAGGCCAGGGCGTGCGCGGCCGCGAGGCCGGCGACCGTCGTCGCCAGGGTCAGGTCGCATGGCGGCACGGGCCGGGTCTTCCCGGAGCGCCACTGCGCGACCAGGCGGGGCCAGGCCGGGTCCCGGTCTGTACGGCCCTCGTGCAGGCATCCGGCGCAGCCCGTCTCACCGGGCAGGACGAGGGGGCCCACGATGCCGGTTCCCTCCACGACACCCGCATGGAGATGAGGCGTCCCGGAAGCCATCAGGGGCTCGGCCGTGGCCGGGTCGGGGGCGTACACGGTCACGTCGTCCCGCGGAGCGAGGATCACCAGGGAGAAGCCGGGCTCACCACTCTCCGACTGCGACCGCCGGATACGACGCGACAGCCGCCCCGGGGCCGCTTTGCGCACCGCCTGCCGCACGGCCTCGGCCCGCCGTTCGCCTACGGACTCGACCGGCAACCCGCCCGGCCCCACGTCCCACGGCTCGACGCACCCGACGTCACGCACGTCCACCTCGCCGACGCCCGCCCCCGACAGCAGGGAGGCCAGGAGGGCGCCGACCCGGCCGGCGCCCCTGATCTGCACGCGCTGCGAGCGGCGGGCCGCCAGCCGGGCGATCGCCTCTCCCGGCTCGGACGCGGTCAGCGACAGCGACGCCAGGTCCGGCCGCAGCCGGTCGAGGACGTCCGGCTTGGCGCGCAGCGCGTCGGCGCCCGGCCCGCCCCCCTGCGCGTCGTCGAGGAGACCCGCCCCCGTCAGTTTTCGTACGAGCCCGTCGACATGGCCGTCGGGCAGGTCCATGTGGCGTGCCTCCTCGCGCAGAAGAGGCAGCCCGCGAGTGCCGTTCAGCAGTTCCAGGAAACTGCCGGTCGCCGTGTCCATCGGACCGAGTGTCATCGCGTGCGCCGGAGTCATCCCGAACTGCACGGTATTGAGGTCACGCCAGCCGCGCCGGAGCGCGGGTTTCACCATCGGATGCATCACAGGCCCCCGTAGTCCTGGAAAAGTCCCGAACGTCTTCCCGGGCGGCGGAGCCGGTCACGCTCCGCCGACGAGTGCCAGCATGCCCGGTTCGGCGGGCGAGTGTCCGAAGTTGTCCACAAGCGGCGCGGTTCGTCATATAAATCACCCGCCCGCAGCGGTCGTACGAATCAAACGCATGGCGGGGGATCGGCCGGGAACCCTTCCGGACCCGGGACTTCCCGCATGCGCAACGGGTAACGTCGGGGCGTGTCCGCCGACCCACTGCACCGCGCCGGAAAGCCACAGCGCAGCACGACGAGCCAGCCGCCGAGCGGCTCGGGGGCGAGCGCGATCGAGGTCCGCAGGAGCGCCCGGCGACGCCGGACGGTCTCCGCGTACCGCGAGGGCGATCGCACCGTGGTGCTGATCCCTGCCCGGATGTCCGAGGCGGAGGAGCAGCGCTGGGTGACCGTCATGCTCGACAAACTGGCGGCCCAGGAGAGCAAGCGGGTACTGGACGACGCCGAACTGTCCGAGCGCGCACAGCGGCTGTCGGCCCAGTACCTCGGCGGCCGGGCCCGGCCCGCCACCGTGCGCTGGGTCACCAACCAGAACACGCGCTGGGGCTCGTGCACTCCCGCCGAGGGCAGCATCCGGCTCTCGCACCGGCTTCAGGGCATGCCCGAGTACGTCGTCGACTACGTCCTCCTCCATGAACTCGCACACCTGCTCGTACCCGGCCATGGCCCGCGTTTCTGGCAGCTGCTGGAGGCCTACCCGCGCACCGAACGGGCCCGCGGTTACCTCGAAGGAGTGGTCGCCGCCGAGCGGTTGCCCCATGTGCCCGGTACGCGGTGAGCTGACCGGTTGGTGTGTCGCGACCCCCGACGGACGCCGACCACGGTTGTGTACCGGGTCTGTACCGACTTCGTCCGGTCTCAAGGTTTGCCGTTAGCCTGGCGCGACGCACTCACATTCGGGATGGGGGACGGTCGTAACGCATGGCCAGGGAATTCCAACGGGGCCACAAGGCCAGGATCAGTGACCTCACGGCGGGCACCGATCTGTACGTAGGCGTGCAGATCTCCGCCCCCGGGCTGACCTTCGACATCAGCTGCTTCGGTCTCGACGCCGACGAACGTCTCTCCGACGACCGGTACTTCATCTTCTTCAACCAGCCGAAGTCCCCCGAGGAGGCCGTCCAGCTCCTGGGCGCGCAGGCGGGTGACACGGAATCCTTCCGGATCACGCTGGACCGTGTCCCGCCGCAGATCCAGAAGCTGTCGTTCACGGCGACCGTCGACGGCGCCGGTCAGATGTCGCAGGTCGGCCCCGGACACCTGCGCATCGTGGCGGGCGGCGAGGAAGTGGCCCGGTACTCGTTCAACGGCTCGGAGTTCTCCACCGAACGGGCCGTGATGCTGGGTGACTTCTACCTGAAGGACGTGTGGCGGTTCGCTGCCGTCGGACAGGGCTTCGACGGCGGCCTCGACGCGCTGCTGAAGAACTTCGGTGGTGAGGTGCTCGAGGAGGAGGCGCCCGCCGCCCCGCAGCAGCCGCAGGCCGGAGCCGCGCCCGGCTTCGCCCCGCCCGCCCAGGCCACCGCGCCGCCCGCGTTCGGCGTCCCGGCCGCACCCGCGCCCGCCCCCGCTCCGGTGCCCGCGCCGCAGCCCGCTCCGGCACCCGCCCCCCAGGGCTTCACGCCGCCGCACGCGGCCACCCAGCCCCCGGCTCCGGCACCCGCGCCCAACCTGCACGCCGCGCCGACCGTCATCGCCCCCCTGACCCCGCCCACCGGCCCGGTCGCGCCGCCGGCCCCGGCCCCTCAGTACGGCCAGCCCGCCGCCCCGAGCGCGCCCCTGCCCCCCGGCTACGGCCAGCCGCAGGCCCCGCACGCCCCGCAGGCCCCGCACGCTCCGGCCCCGCCGCCGGGCTACGGCCAGCCCACGCAGCCCCCCGGCTACGGCCAGCAGCCGCCGTTCGGCCAGGTCCCGGGCCAGCAGACCGCGCCGTACGGCGTGCCCCAGGGCGCCCCACAGGGTGCCGGTGTCAGCGCCGCGCTCCAGCAGTTCAAGGAGACGCCCACCGGGCAGCGCTGGACGCAGCAGAACAAGAAGCTCATCCGCGTCGACCTCGGCATCGGCGGCCAGCCCGTGCTCGCCCGCCAGGGCAGCATGGTGCTCTACCAGGGCAAGGTCGACTTCAGCTACAAGGGAGCGGGCTTCGCCGGCCGGCTCGTCGGCAACGCGACCGGCCAGGAGATGCAGCTGATGCGCTGTACCGGCCAGGGCCAGGTGTTCTTCGCAGAGAACTCCACGCACCTGCACCCGGTCGAGCTCCAGGGCGACGCCATCTGCGTCTCCGCCGAGAACGTGCTCGCCTTCGACGAGAGCCTCCAGTACGAGGTCCGCCGCATCGAGGGCCACGGCATCCCCGGCGGCGCCCTGTTCACCATGCAGTTCCAGGGCACCGGCACGATCGTCGTCAAGACCCACGGCGCACCGGTCGTCCTGCCGGTCACGCCCACCACGTTCGCCGACTGCAACGCGGTGGTCGCCTGGTCCGCCGCCTCCCAGGTGATCGTCTCCAGCCAGGTGCGCATGCGCCGCAACGCCTACCCCGGCGACACCGGGGAGAGCGTGAACCTGCAGTTCCGGGGCGCGCCCGGCAACTTCATCGTCGTCCAGCCGTACGAGGTCTGAGGGAGCCCGTCATGAACCAGCCGCTCGCGGGCTACGCCCCCGCACCCGTCACCGCCCGCATGGAGAACCACGGCAGCCACATGCTGAAGGTCGCCATGCAGACCGGAAACGACCTCCTCGCGCGCGTGGGCTCGATGGTCGCCTACGAGGGCTTCATCCAGTACGAGCCCAACCCGCCCGCCGTGCGCCAGATCGCACGTGACTGGATGACCGGCGAGGGCGCCCCCCTGATGAAGTGCACCGGCGACGGCCTGCTCTACCTCGCCGACTACGGGGCGAACGTCGTCGTGATCAACCTCAACGGCGACGGCATCTCCGTCAACGCGACCAACCTGCTCGCCTTCGACGCGCATCTCACCTGGGGCGTCGAGCGGGTCAAGGGCCTGGCGAAGTTCGCCGGGCAGGGCCTGTGGAACACCAAGATCTCCGGGCAGGGCTGGGTCGCCCTCACCTCCCGGGGCAAGCCGATCGTCGTCGACTGCGGCGGCGGCGAGGACGAGACGTACGTCGACCCGGATGCGCTCGTCGCCTGGTCCCCGAACCTCAAGGTCAAGGGCAAGCGCAGCTTCAAGGCGCAGTCGCTGATCGGCAGGGGCAGCGGCGAGGCCTACCAGATGGCCTTCTCCGGCCAGGGCATCGTCGTCGTCCAGCCCAGCGAGGACAGCACCGACCGCCTCCGGATCCGGGGCTGAGGGGGAGCACACACCATGCAGAGCCCGCTTTTCGCCCACAACGACCTGCAGACGCAGGAGCGCTGGAGCCTGCAGAACAAGCAGATGCTCCGCGTCACCCTGGAGGGGCACGACGACATCCTGGCCCGCAAAGGCACCATGGTCGCTTATCAGGGCCTGGTCGAGTTCGACGCCGAGTACCGCAGCAACAACCAGGCACGCGCGCGTGCGTACACCGGCGAGGGCCTGGACCTGATGCGCTGCCACGGGCAGGGCACCGTCTACCTGGCCAACCTGGCCCAGCACGTCCACGTCATGGAGGTCGAGCAGGACGGGCTGACGGTCGACAGCAGCTACGTCCTCGCCATGGACTCCTCGCTGCACCACGAGGTCATCGCCGTCGACAGCCTGTACGGCATCTCCGGCTCCGGGAAGTACCAGCTCAACATCACCGGGCGCGGCAAGGTCGCCCTGATGACCTCGGGCTCCCCGCTGCTGATGCAGGTGACGCCCGACAAGTACGTCAACTGCGACGCCGACGCGATCGTCGCCTGGTCCACCGGCCTGCGCGTGCAGATGCAGGCCCAGACGCACTCCTCCGGGGTGTGGCGGCGCCGGGGCAACACCGGCGAGGGCTGGGAACTCAGCTTCATGGGCAGCGGCTTCGCGCTGGTTCAGCCGAGTGAACTGCTGCCGCCGCAGAACGCCCAGATCGGACAGGGCCTCGCCGCCCAGTTCGGGATGGGACAGCAGGGGGCGCATGGACAGAACCAGGGGAACGTCTGGAGCTGAGCATGCGTAAGGGGTGACCGCCATGGCGGTCACCCCTTACGGCTTGACTCTTACGCCGTCAGAGCCTGGCGCGCGTGGCCTGGAGCAGCCGTACGACCGAGTCGTCCGCCACGTCCGCCACCTCGTCGTACGCGAACCAGCGCAGGTCCAGGGACTCCTCGCTGATCTGCTGGACCGCTCCGGGCGGCGCCAGGACCGCGTACTGCACGTCGAAGTGCCATTGGCACGGCGGCGGGATCGGGTGCCGGTCGAGGCGCACCGGGCCACCGGGCAGCAGGGTCAGGCCGGTGATGCCCGACTCCTCCGCGGCCTCCCGGAGAGCCGCCGCCTCCAACGTGGCGTCACCCGGCTCGCAGTGGCCGCCCATCTGGAGCCACATGCGCAACTTCCGGTGAAGGGTCAGCAGGACGCGGCCCCCCTCGGGGTCGATCACCAGCGCGCTCGCCGTGATGTGACCGTCCCCGCAGGCCTTCCACACACCGTCCGGATGGGCCGCCAAGTGGTCGAGGTACGCCTGGCGCAGCTCTCCCTGGCCCTCGTGACCCTTGATCACGAGGACCGCGTCGTCGTACAGGCTCACTCGGTGTCGTCGCCCTTGCCCTTGTCCTCGTCCTTCTCGCCGAGGTCAGGCTTCCTCAGGTCCGGCTTCCCGGCCGAGCCGCCCGCAGCCTCGCCGAGCATCTTGTCCAGCTCGGAGAAGTCCAGCTGCTCGCGGTGGACGAAGCCGTCCGGGTCGTCCAGGTCGGTGGCCGTGGGCAGCATGTCCGGGTGGGCCCACAGAGCGTCCCGGCCGTCCACGCCGCGCGCGTCGGTGAGCGAGGCCCACAGGCGGGAGGCGTCACGCAGGCGACGCGGACGCAGCTCCAGGCCGATCAGCGTGGCGAACGTCTGCTCGGCCGGGCCACCGGTGGCGCGGCGGCGGCGCAGCGTCTCGCGCAGCGCGTCGGCGGACGACAGACGGGGCTTCGCGGCCGCGTGGACCACCGCGTCGACCCAGCCCTCGACGAGCGCCAGCGCGGTCTCCAGGCGGGCCAGAGCCGCCTTCTGCTCGGGCGTGTCCTCCGGCTGGAACATGCCCTGCTGGAGGGCGTCCTGCAACTGCTCGGGGTTCTGCGGGTCGAACTGGCCGACCACGTCCTCCAGCTTGGCGGTGTCGACCTTGATCCCGCGCGCGTAGCCGTCGACCGCGCCGAACAGGTGCGAGCGCAGCCACGGGACGTGCGCGAACAGGCGCTGGTGGGCGGCCTCGCGCAGGGCGAGATAGAGCCGCACCTCCTCCTTCGGCACGCCGAGGTCCTTGCCGAACGCCTCGACGTTCGCCGGCAGCAGGGCGGCCTTGCCGGCCGGGCCCAGCGGCAGACCGATGTCGGTGGAACCGACGACCTCGCCCGCGAGTACGCCGACGGCCTGCCCGATCTGTGTGCCGAACATGGCGCCGCCCATCGAGCGCATCATGCCGATCAGCGGGCCCGCCATGGCCTGCATCTCCTCCGGCAGGACGTCGCCCATGGCCGCGCCGACCCGCTCGGCGACCGGGTCGACGAGCTCCTGCCAGGCCGGCAGGGTCGCTTCGACCCACTCCGCGCGCGACCAGGCCACCGCGGTGCCGGCACCGGACGGCAGGGACGTCGCGTCGTCCAGCCAGAGATCGGCCAGACGGACGGACTCCTGCGCGGACTGGCGTTCGGCGGGGCCGATGCTCGTGTCCTTGACGCCGTCCGGGGTGCCCTGGGAGACCGTCTGGCGGGCGATCTGCTTCGCCATGTCCCAGTTCACCGGGCCGCCCTCGTAGGAGAGCATCTGGCCCAGCTGCTGGAAGGCGGCGCCCAGGTCGGTGGGGTTCAGCGAACCGAACATGGCTGCGAGCGGATTATCGGCGCCGGGGCCGCCGAAGCCGCCGGCTCCGGGCACGCCGAAACCGAACGGGTTGGCCGGTCCCTGCCCACCACCGCTCTGCTGGTCCTTCTTCTTGCCCTCGTCGCCGTCTTCCGGCTCCTCCGGCGGAAGGCCGAATCCGAATGGGGTGTCACTCACGGGATTCCTCGGCTGGTAAGGCCACCGGTTCTTCCGGCGGCGCGGCTGCCCGACAACACCACCCAGCGTAGACACCCCGACCCGATAGGGCCTCGATGCTTCGCCGACTCTCGGCCTGCGGCAGGATGGATGCCACCTGGTACGTACGCGTCACTCACGCTCGTACTGAAGACAACCGCTGGAGACGCCTGGTGAGTTCCCCAGATCCGCAGGTTCGCGCAGCGCGAAACCACTCAACCGGTCCTGCCACGCGCGGGCCCGTCGTCGCCGTCACCGGCGCCGCGACCGGGGTCGGGGCGCTGCTCACCGAGCGGCTCGCCGCGTCGGACGAGGTCAAGCAGGTCGTCGCCATCGACGAGCGGCGCGGGGAGTGCGCGGCGGCGCAGTGGCACATCCTCGACGTGCGGGACCCGGCGATCGCGGACAAGCTGCGGGGCGCCGATGTCGTCGTCCACCTCGCGCTCGACCTGGATCTGGAGACCGATCCGGCGGCGCGTACGGCTTACAACGTCCGGGGGACGCAGACCGTGCTGACCGCGGCCGCGGCGGCCGGGGTGCACCGTGCGGTGCTGTGCACCTCCGCGATGGTCTACGGGGCGCTGCCGGACAACGAGCTGCCGCTGTCGGAGGACGCGGAGCTGCGGGCGACGGCCGAGGCGACCGGGGTCGGGGACCTGCTGGAGATCGAGCGGCTGGCGCGGCGCGCTCCGCGGGCGCATCCCGGGCTGAACGTCACCGTCGTGCGGCCGGCGGTGCTGGTCGGGGGCACGGACACCGCGCTGACCCGGTACTTCGAGTCGCCTCGGCTGCTGGTGGTGGCCGGGTCGCGGCCGGCGTGGCAGTTCTGTCACGTCGAGGATCTGTGCGGGGCGCTGGAGTACGCCGTTCTGGAGAAGGTCGACGGGGAGCTGGCCGTCGGGTGCGACGGGTGGCTGGAGCAGGAGGAGGTCGAGGAGCTCAGCGGGATCCGGCGGATGGAGCTGCCGTCGGCGGTTGCGCTGGGGGCGGCGGCGCGGTTGCACCGGATCGGGCTGACTCCGTCGCCGGCGGGGGATCTCGCGTACACGATGTACCCGTGGGTGGTGAGCGGGAGCCGGTTGCACGACGCCGGATGGCGGCCGAAGTGGACCAACGAGGAGGTCCTCGAGGAGCTCCTGGAGGAGGTTTCCGGGCGGCACACCGTTGCCGGGCGACGGCTGGGGCGGAAGGACGCGACGGCGGCCGGGGCCGCGGGGGCGACGGTGGCTCTGCTGGGCGCCGCCGCCGTGGTGCGGCGGGCCCGGAAGGCGCGGCGCCGCATCTGAGGAAGGGGGTTTCTCGCCCTCCGCCGCCCCTACCTTCCCCGACCCCAGGGGTTCCGCCCCTGCACGCCACCGGGGGCTGCGCGTCCCGGACCCATGGCGGGGCTGTGGCCCTGCACGCCGCCGGGGGCCGTGCCTCCTGGACCCCTGGCGGGGCTGTGGCCCCTGGGCACCTCGTGGGGGCTATGCCCCTGGACTCCTGCGGGATTGCGCCCCTGCACCCCGCCAGGGGCAGTGGCTCCGCTGCATGACCCCTGCGGGGCTGTGCCCCGGGCCCGCGGGGCTCCGCCCTGCACCCCACCGGGGGCTGCGTGCGCCAGCCCCCTTCGGGCCGGGTGGCCTCGGTGTGGCCGCTGTGCCTGGCGGAAACGGGGGTCCGGGGGACGGGGCTGTGGGAGGCTCCGACGTGGGCGGGCTTGTGCGGGGGACCTCGCTATTTCGTGTTGCTCGTGGGGTGCGGCACGATGGTCGTATGGAAGCCAATAGTGGGCACCCCGGAGAGCGTGCCGGTCAGGATCCCATCAGGTTGATCGGTGTCCGGGAGAGCGCGCTCTCGGTGGACGAGGTGTTCCGGGCCGTCGGAGACGATGCCGCCGGGGGGATCGCGCTGTTCGTGGGGACGGTGCGGAATCACGACGGGGGTGCCGACGTCGACGCGCTGGGGTATTCGTGTCACCCGAGTGCCGAGGCGGAGATGCGGCGGATCGCTGAGAAGGTCGTAGCGGACTATCCGGTGCGGGCGCTGGCGGCCGTGCACCGTGTGGGTGACCTCCGGGTCGGCGATCTCGCCGTCGTCGTCGGGGTGGCGTGTCCGCACCGGGCGGAGGCCTTCGAGGCCTGCCGGAAGCTGATCGACGACCTCAAGCACGAGGTGCCGATCTGGAAGCACCAGAAGTTCTCGGACGGCACCGAGGAGTGGGTCGGCGCCTGCTGAGCCACCTGCCGTATCCCGGTTGCGTAACCGGACCCCTCCCGCGAGCGTTGTCAGAGCGGAAGGTTAATCTGCTGATCAGTCAGTCCGGATGCTCACATGGGGTTGGGAGGTCGTCATGGCGGCGCTCGCCTGGTTGCTGATTCCGCTGGTGGCTGCCATCGGTGCCGGTTTGTGGGGCAGTTGGGCCAACCGGACACGGAGGGCACGGAGCGACGGTCCAGAGCTGGACGGATACGCCCGTTTCCGTGAGGCCATGGAGAGGTCCCACTCCCGTACTTGACGGGGACGGTACAAACGCGGCCCTGACGGTGCGCCGACAGGGGCGTCCCGTACTGTCGAGACATGCCACGCCGCACCGCGACGATGCTCGCCTCCACCCTGATGCTGATCGCGCTCCTGTGCGCGGGAGTCTTCATCCCCGTGCCGTACTCGGAGATGTCTCCGGGGCCGACCGTGAACACCCTGGGCGACCACGAGGGCGAGCCGGTGCTCCAGATCTCCGGGCACAAGACGTACGCGGCCTCGGGGCACCTCAACATGACCACCGTCAGGGTCACCAGCGCCGACTACCGGATGAACCTGGCGGAGGCCGTCTACGGATGGCTCGCCCACGACGGCAAGGTCGTGCCGCACGACACGCTCTACCCGGACGGCAAGACTGAGGAGCAGTCCACCCAGGAGAACGCCGAGGAGTTCACCCAGTCGCAGGAGAGCGCCAAGGTCGCCGCCCTGAAGGAACTGGGCGTCCCGGTGAAGTCCTGGGTGATCGTCTCCACGGTGGTCAAGGACTCCCCGGCCGAGGGCAGACTGCACGCCGGTGACGTGATCAAGGCCGTGGACGGCACGGTGGTCAAGGAGCCGGCCGACGTCGCCAAGCTGGTGACCAAGCACAAGCCGGGCCAGGACGTCGTATTCAAGGTCGTCCCGGCCAAGGAGCAGGCCGCCGCCGAGAAGGAGCACCGGGCGGCGACCACGACCAAGGACGTCAAGATCACCACGGCGACCTCCCACGACAGCGGAGCCAAGCGCGCCATCGTCGGCATCTCCGCCGGGACCGACCACACCTTCCCGTTCACCATCGACATCAAGCTCGCCGACGTCGGCGGCCCCAGCGCCGGCCTGATGTTCTCCCTCGGCATCTACGACAAGCTCACCCCGGGCGACCTGACCGGCGGCAAGTTCGTCGCCGGTACCGGCACCATCGACGACGACGGCAAGGTCGGACCGATCGGCGGCATCGAGATGAAGACCGTCGGCGCGCGCGACAAGGGCGCCCAGTACTTCCTGACGCCCGCCGACAACTGCGCCGCCGCCGCCAAGGACACCCCGAGCGGACTCCAGCTGGTCAAGGTGCACACCATCAAGGACGCCCTCGGGGCCCTCAAGGACATCCGCGGCGGCCACACCGCCGACCTGCCGAAGTGCACCACCAAGGGCTGACCCCGACAGCCGGGAATTCAGTCAGCTCACTCCTCGAACGTCGCCCTCAGCGCCTGCGTCAGCCCCGGCACCAGTTCGGGGCCGGTGAGGACCTCCGTCGGGGAGTCCTTCTCGCGCAGCCGCAGCGCCGACTCGCGGGTGCCGTCGCGCAGCACCGCCACCGTCATGCGGACCTCCTGGCGCTCGGGGTGGGCGGCCACCCACTGCGCCAGCTTCGTCTCGTTCAGGCCCTCGGGGACCTGGGCCTCGGCGGACGGCGGCAGCATCAGGCGCTCCACGGTCAGCGCGCAGCCGACCACCGCGTCGGGCCAGGCGATGGTGCCGAGGAACTCGTCGAGCGGCCGGTCCGTTGGAACCTCGTCCTGCTCGATCGGGGTGAGACCGGTGGTCTCCGGCTCGTCCTGGAGGCCGAGCTGCGCCGCGAGCGAGGGTTCCTGGGCCCGCAGCCGCGCGGTGTCTACGAGGGCGAAAAGGCGAGCGGGCTGGTCCCAGCCGAGGCCGGAGGCGTACTCGTCGATCTCGAGTACGGCCCGGGTGAGCGGGCTCGCTGCCATGGGAGTGTTGGACATGGTCACAATCCTGCCTCGTTCCCGGCCGGAATCGGGAACCGAGTAAACCGTGAGTAAGTTGCATAGGTGTGGGACCGCGATCACGGGGGACCACGGACGGCCCGAGAACACGAGGGCCTGACGGATCGACAGCGAACTTCGAGGGGCGCACCTTGGCTTTCCAGATGCCGGACCGCGGCGGAGGCCCGACGGGGCCGCGGATCAGAGTGGGCCGCCCGTCCCGGCGAGCCCGGACCCTGCTCATGACCTTGGGGGTCCTCGCCGCGCTCGGCATGGCGTTCACCATGTTCGCCGGCTTCTGGACGGACTGGCTCTGGTACCGCTCGGTGCACTACTCGTCCGTGTTCACCACCACCCTGTGGACGAAGACCGGCCTGTTCTTCGTCTTCGGGCTGCTGATGGCCATAGCGGTCGGCTTCAACATCTGGCTCGCCCACCGGCTGCGGCCCCCGCTGAGCGCCATGTCCATGGAGCAGCAGAACCTGGACCGCTACCGCATGGGCATCGCGCCCTACAAGAAGTGGCTGCTGTTCGCCATCACCGCCCTGGTGGGCCTGATCGCGGGCGCCTCCGCGGCCGGCCAGTGGCGGACGTGGCTGATGTGGGTCAACGGCGTGCCCTTCCACCAGAAGGACCCCCAGTTCCACCTGGACGTCTCGTTCTACGCCTTCGACCTGCCCTGGTACCGGTTCCTGGTGGGCTTCGGCTTCGCCGCCGCGATCCTGTCCCTGATCGCCGCCGCGCTCACCCACTACCTGTACGGCGGGCTGCGCGTCACCAGCCCGGGCGCGCGCGCCACGGCAGCGGCGACCGGGCACCTGTCGGTGCTCCTCGGTGTCTTCGTCGCCCTGAAGGCGGTCGCCTACTGGCTCGACCGGTACGGGCTGGCGGTCAAGTCCAGCGACTTCAAGGCCAGCGACCACTGGACCGGCCTGAGGTACGTCGACGCCAACGCCTACCTGCCCGCCAAGACGATCCTGTTCTTCATCGCCGTCATCTGCGCCCTGCTGTTCTTCGCCACCCTGTGGCGGCGCACCTGGCAGCTGCCCGTGATCGGCTTCGGCCTGATGGTTCTCTCGGCGATCCTCATCGGCGGCCTGTACCCGGCGATCGTCCAGAAGTTCCAGGTCCAGCCGAACGAGCAGGCCAAGGAAGCCCCGTACGTCGAGAAGAACATCAAGGCCACGCGTGAGGCGTACGGCATCGACGACGCGCAGGTCTCGGAGTACGAGGGCAAGAGCACCACCAAGGACAGGACCAGCCTGCGCGACGACGTCGGCAAGGCGGCGAGCATCCGGATCCTCGACCCGAACATCGTCTCGCCCACGTTCCAGCAGCTCCAGCAGATGCGGAACTACTACGGCTTCCCGACCAACCTCGACGTCGACCGGTACACCAAGGACGGCAAGGACCAGGACACCGTCATCGGTCTGCGCGAGCTGAACCTCGACGGCATCCCGAAGAAGAACTGGATCAACAACCACTTCCGCTACACCCACGGCTACGGCGTGGTCGCCGCCAAGGGCACCGAGGCGGACTCCGAGGGGCAGCCGGTCTTCACCGAGTACGACCTGCCGTCCAAGGGTGACCTCCCGACGTACCAGCAGCGCGTCTACTACGGCGAGAAGACCACCACGTACTCCATCGTCGGCGGCCCCCAGAAGGAGGTCGACTACTCCGACGACCAGGGCGAGAAGACCACCAGCTACCAGGCGAAGAGCGGGGTCAGCCTCTCCAGCCCGATCAACCGCGCCGCCTATGCCGTGACCTTCAACGAGCCGCAGATGCTCTACTCGGGCGCGATCGGCAAGGGTTCGCGGATCCTCTACAACCGCACGCCCAAGGAGCGCGTGGAGGCGGTCGCCCCCTGGCTGACCATCGACGGTGACGCCTACCCGGCGGTCGTGGACGGCCGTATCCAGTGGATCGTCGACACGTACACGACGACGAACGGATATCCCTACGCCTCCCGTACGACCCTCGGCGACACGACCGCCGACTCGCTGACCGCCACCAACAACAACCGTGCGGTGGTGGCCCAGCAGAACCAGGTCAACTACATCCGCAACTCGGTGAAGGCGACCGTCGACGCTTACACCGGCGAGGTCAAGCTCTACCAGTGGGACACCGCGGACCCGGTCCTGAAGACCTGGATGAAGGCGTTCCCGGGCACGGTGAAGCCCAGAAGCGCCATCTCCGACTCCCTGATGGCCCATCTGCGGTACCCGCAGGACCTGTTCAAGGTCCAGCGCGAGCTGCTCACCCGCTACCACGTGACCGACGCGCAGACCTTCCTGACCGGCAGCGAGGTGTGGCAGGTGCCGGACGACCCGACCAACAAGTCGGGCAACGCGGTGCCGCCGTACTACCTGAGCATGATGATGCCCGGCCAGGCCTCGCAGGCCTTCTCGCTGTCGACGACGTTCACGCCCAACGGCCGGGACAACCTGAGCGCGTTCATGTCGGTCGACGCCGAGGCGGGCACCAGCGACTACGGCAAGATCAGAGTGCTGAAACTGCCGACGAGTACGGCGGTCGAAGGACCGAAACAGGTCCAGAGCAAGTTCAACTCCGAACAGGACATCGCCGCGGCCATCAAGCTGCTCAAGGGCGGCGACTCCGACATCGAGTACGGCAATCTGCTGACCGTGCCGCTCGACGGAGGCCTGCTGTACGCGGAGCCGGTCTATGTGCGCGGTGGCGGCCTCAAGTACCCGCTGCTGAAAAAGGTGTTGGTGACCTACGGGGGCAAGACCGCCTTCGAGAACACCCTTGACGACGCCCTCAACGTGGTCTTCGGAGCCAAGCCGTCGACCACACCGTCCGACACGGACACCGGCACCGGCAACGCCAACCCGCCCACGTCCGGCAACCCGACGGTCCAGCAGGCCCTGAAGGACGCCCAGAAGGCGTTCGACGAGGGCCAGGAAGCCCTGAAGAAGAACGACTGGACGGCGTACGGCCAGGCGCAGAAGGACCTCGAGGAAGCGCTGAAGCGGGCCGAGAAGGCGCAGTCCCAGCCCGACAAGACCAGCGGCGGCTGACCGGGCTGATCAAGAGGTACCCCGAGCCGTGATACGGTTGGCACACAACGGCGCGGGGTGGAGCAGCTCGGTAGCTCGCTGGGCTCATAACCCAGAGGTCGCAGGTTCAAATCCTGTCCCCGCTACTGAAATCGAAGGCCCGGATCCATAACTGGATCCGGGCCTTCGTGGTGTGCGAGGGGGCGGCGAACGCATTTTCCGGTGTGCGGAGCCGCCGCGCCGCCGTGGGGAGTTCGTCGATCTGTGTTTGACTTGTCTCTCTGTGGGCATGTCGACAAAACGCTGAAGTGACCTCACGGGCTGCGGTATACCGGGTGTACCCCGGTTGTAGGTGGTGCGACGATGGACGTTATGGGGGACAAGGCATCTCTGTTGGAAACAGGGCCTTTTGTGCATCCTGCTGACTTTGCGCAGGATGCCGACGTTGTGATGCCCGCCGACCTCGTGCCGTCCGCCGACCGCGACGAGGCCGGTGAGGCCGCGGAGGAGGCGCGTCAGCGGCTCGCCGCGGAGGCCGGTGACGCCGAGGCGATGAGCGTCCTCGGAGCCATGCTGCTGCGCCGCGGCGACCTCGACGGCGCCGAATCCCATCTGCGTGCCGCCACGGCGGCCGGCGACCGGGCCGCCGCCAACAACCTGGGCGTCCTCCTGCACCAGCGCGGGTACGCCGACGAGGCCGCCGGATGGTGGCGGATCGCCGCCGTCGCCGGCTCCGCGGCGGCCGCGCACGCGCTGGGCCGGCACCACCGCGAGCGCGGGGACGAGCCCGCCGCCGAGTACTGGCTGCGCCAGTCCGCCGAGCAGGGGCACGCGCTGGGCGCGTACGCGCTCGCCGACCTGCTGGAGCACCGCGGGGACGAGCCCGCCGCCGAGCTGTGGATGCGGGCCGCCGCCGAGCGCGGCCACCGGGAGGCCGCGTACCGGCTGGCGCGCGCACTCGACCGCAGAGCCGCGAACGAGGAGGAAACCGGCGCCGACAACGCTGTCGAGGAGAGCGAGCAGTGGTACCGCCAGGCCGCCGCGCGCGGGCACCGGCGGGCCGCGCTGCACCTCGGCGCGATCCTGGAGAAGCGGGGCGAACTGAAGGAGGCCGGACGCTGGTACCTGACCTCCGCCAAGGACGGTGAGGCGCGCGCCGCCTGCGCGCTCGGCTTCCTGCTGCGCGACGCCGGGGACACCGAGAGCGCGGCCGTCTGGTGGCTCAGGGCCGCGCAGGACGGCGACGGCAACGCGGCCAACGCGCTCGGCGCGCTGCACGCCGAACGCGGCGAGACGCAGACCGCCGAGCGGTGGTACCGGGCGGCGACGGACGCCGGTGACGACAACGGCGCCTACAACCTCGCCCTGCTCTGCGCCGAGCAGGGCCGGACCGCGCAGGCCGAGCAGTGGTACCGGCGGGCCGCGTACGCCGGACACCGGGAGGCGGCGAATGCGCTCGCGATCCTGCTGTTGCAGGGCGGCGACACGACGGGCGCGGAGCCGTGGTTCTCCAAGGCGGCCGAGGCAGGGAGCGTGGACGCCGCGTTCAACCTGGGGATCCTGTACGCCGGGCGGGGCGAGGACGTCGTCGCGCTGGGCTGGTACGAGCGTGCGGCCGCCGCCGGGCACACGGAGGCGGCGCTCCAGGTGGGCATCGCGCGGCTGCGGGAGGGCGACGAGCAGGAGGCCGAGCGGCATCTGCGGTGCGCGGCGGGCGGCGGCAGCGCGGAGGCCGCGTACCGGCTGGCGACCGTGCTCGACGCGCGGCGGCCGGCCGAGCCGGCGCACGAGCTCGGTGAGGTCGTGCACGAGAAGACCGAGTGCGAGGAGTGGTACGAGCGGGCGGCGTGCCAGGGACACCGGCGGGCGCAGGTGCGGGTCGGGATGCTGGCGGCGGCCCGGGGGGACGTGGTCGAGGCGGCGCGGTGGTACCGGGCGGCGGCGGAGGCCGGATCGCGGAACGGGGCGTTCAACCTTGGGCTGCTGCTCGCTCGGGAGGGCAGTGAGCCCGAGGCGGCGGTGTGGTGGGAGCGGGCCGCGGACGCCGGGCACGGGCGGGCGGCGCTTCGGCTGGCCCTGGTCTACGCGCGTCGGGGGGAGCTGGCTGTCGGGCAGCGGTGGGCCGACCGGGCGGTGACGCTCGGGCCGGCGGAGGTCGCTGCGCGGGCGGCGCGGTTGCGGGACGCGCTGCGGGAGGAGTTGTCCGCGTAGCGCTGCGCTGTGGCTCCGCCGGGTGGGCGGGCGGGGCTGCGGCTGGCGCCGGGTGTCTCGCCCCCGCCGCCCCTACCCATTCCCATCCCCAGGGGCTCCGCCCCTGCGACCCCACCGGGGGCTCGGCCCCTTCGACCCCACCGGGGGCTGCGCCCCCTGGCTCCCGCGGGGCTGCGCCCCCTGCCCCCCTGTGGGGCTGCGCCCCTGCACCCTGCCGGAGCTGAGCCTTCTGGGTCCCTGCGGGGCTGCGCCCTCCGCCCCCCGACCGCCGTGCAGGCTGGGTGATCCAAAGCGATTTGCTTCCCGGCGCATCCTTCACGTAATGTCTAGTTCATCGACGCGGGGTGGAGCAGCTCGGTAGCTCGCTGGGCTCATAACCCAGAGGTCGCAGGTTCAAATCCTGTCCCCGCTACTGAAGGCCGAGGGCCGGAATCCAGGAATGGATTCCGGCCCTCGGTGTTTTGGAGGCAGCTCGAAGCCCCGGCGTTCCTCGGGGGACGCCGGGGCTTTCGGGGTGTGGATCAGGCTGCCGCGCAGTTCGGGCAGACGCCGCGGTAGGTCACCTCGACGTCCGAGATCGTGAAGCCGAAGCGCTCCGAGTCGGGGAGGTCGGACAGCGGGTTGCCGATCGGGTGGACGTCCCGTATCGCGCCGCACCGGGCGCAGACCAGGTGCTGATGCGGCTGGTGCGCGTTCGGGTCGTACCGCTTGGCCCGCTGGTCGGTGGAGACCTCGATCACTTCACCGAGGGAGACCAGCTCGCCGAGCGTGTTGTAGACGGTCGCCCGGGAGATCTCGGGCAGCTTGGCGACAGCCCGGGCGTGGACCTCGTCGGCCGTCAGATGGACGTGTTCGCCGTCGAGGACCTCGGCCACGACGCGTCGCTGCGCGGTCATCCGCCATCCGCGTCCGCGCAGTCGTTCCAGAAGGTCGCTCATGCGAACCAGCTTAACAGCAAGAGGACCAGTTTCCGAACAGGTGTGAGTTTGGAGCCCTGCTTGATTTGGATTCTGTCTAATGTAGGATCGGGGCTGAAATTGATCGAGTCGTAGGGATGGGTAGAAGTGACGCAGGGACCGCTCACGACGGCCACCGGTGCACCGGTGGCCGACAACCAGAACAGCGAGACCGCGGGCGCCGGCGGCCCGGTGCTCGTCCAGGACCAGCTCCTCCTGGAGAAGCTGGCCCACTTCAACCGCGAGCGCATTCCGGAGCGCGTGGTGCACGCCCGGGGCGCGGGCGCCTACGGCACCTTCACGGTGACCGCCGACGTCACCCCGTACACGCGCGCCGGTTTCCTCTCCGAGGTCGGCAAGCAGACCGAGGTCTTCCTGCGCTTCTCGACCGTGGCCGGCAACCTGGGCGCCGCGGACGCCGTCCGTGACCCGCGCGGCTTCGCGCTGAAGTTCTACACCGAGGAGGGCAACTACGACCTCGTCGGCAACAACACCCCGGTGTTCTTCATCAAGGACGCCATCAAGTTCCCGGACTTCATCCACACGCAGAAGCGCGACCCGTACACGGGCTCGCAGGAGGCGGACAACGTCTGGGACTTCTGGGGTCTGTCCCCCGAGTCGACCCACCAGGTGACCTGGCTGTTCGGCGACCGCGGCATCCCGGCGTCCTACCGCCACATGGACGGCTTCGGTTCGCACACCTTCCAGTGGAGCAACGAGGCCGGCGAGGTCTTCTGGGTCAAGTACCACTTCAAGACCGACCAGGGGATCAAGAACCTGACCGCCGAGGAGGCCGCCAGGCTTGCCGGTGAGGACCCCGATTCCCACCAGCGCGACCTGCGCGAGGCCATCGAGCGCGGTGAGTACCCGACCTGGACGGTCGGCGTGCAGATCATGCCCGCCGCCGAGGCCCGGACCTACCGCTTCAACCCCTTCGACCTGACCAAGGTGTGGCCGCACGCGGACTACCCGGTCGTCGAGATCGGCAAGCTGGAGCTCAACCGCAACCCCGAGAACGTCTTCGCCGAGGTCGAGCAGTCGATCTTCTCCCCGGCGCACTTCGTGCCCGGCATCGGCCCGTCCCCGGACAAGATGCTCCAGGGCCGCCTCTTCGCCTACGGCGACGCGCACCGCTACCGCGTCGGCATCAATGCCGGCCACCTGCCGGTGAACCGCCCGCACGCCACCGAGGCGCGCACCAACTCCCGTGACGGCCACCTGTACGACGGCCGCCACAAGGGCGCCAAGAACTACGAGCCGAACAGCTTCGGCGGCCCCTTCCAGACGGACCGCCCGCTCTGGCAGCCGGTCCCGGTCTCCGGCGCCACCGGCGACCACGCGGCCCCGGTGCACGCCGAGGACGACGACTTCGTCCAGGCGGGCAACCTCTACCGGCTGATGTCGGAGGGCGAGAAGGAGCGCCTGATCGGCAACCTCGCCGGCGCCGTCGCGCAGGTCTCGCGGGAGGACATCGCCGAGCGTGCGATAGACAACTTCCGCCGGGCCGACGGGGACTTCGGCAAGCGGCTGGAGATCGCGGTCCAGGCCCTGCGCGGCTGACGCGCACCGGTGACGGGCCGGGTCCCTCGCGGGGGCCCGGCCCGTCGCGCGTTCAGGCCGGTACGACGTGCGGCCGGGCGGGTGCCGGTGCCCAGCAGCGGATGATGTCGCGGACCGAGACGATCCCGGCGGGCTCGCCGCGGTCGAGGACGACGAGGTGGCGGAAGCCGCCGTGGGCCATGGCGCGGGCGGCCTCCTCCAGGGTCCAGGTCGGGGCGGCGAACACGACGTTGTTGGTGGTGTGGGCGTGGATGCGTTCCGTGTCCGGGTTCTGGCCGAGGCCCACGGAGTTGAGGATGTCCCGCTCGGTCAGGATCCCGATGCCGCCGGCGTCCGGGTCGAGGACGATGGCGGCGCCGACCCGGCGGGCGGACATCAGGGCGGCGGCTTGGCGGAGGGTGTGGGCGGGGCCGACGGTGAGGACCACCGTGCTCATGGCGTCTCGGACGAGCATGGGATGGAGGCACCTCCTACGAATCCGATGAACCCGTGAAGGACAAGTTCATCGATTCACAAGTTCACAAATGAGGGTGCTCTCAGCGTCCCAGGTAAAGGGCGGGTCAACAAGAGGGCGTGCGTAGCCAGTTGAGGGCGTGCGTGATCGTCCCGCGATGCTCAGTAGCGCTGATTGAGATACCCCAGCAACTCGTCGTGCAGCAGGCCGTTCGACGCGGCCGCGTTGCCGCTGTGCGGGCCCGGGCGGCCGTCGAGGCCGGTGAAGGTGCCGCCGGCCTCGGTGACGATGATCGCGTTGGCGGCCATGTCCCACAGGGACAGCTCCGGCTCGCCGCAGAGGTCGACCGAGCCCTCGGCGACCATCATGTAGGGCCAGAAGTCGCCGTACGCGCGCGTGCGCCACACCTCGCGGGTGAGGTCGAGGAAGCCGTTCAGACGGCCCTGCTCCTCCCAGCCGCTGAGCGAGGAGTACGCGAAGGAGGCGTCGGCGAGCTTCGACACACGGGAGACGTGCAGGCGGGTGGCGGAGGACAGGCTGCGGCCGGTGAAGGCGCCGTGGCCCTTCGCGGCCCACCAGCGTCGGCCGAGGGCGGGGGCGGAGACCAGGCCGACGACGGGCTGGTAGCCGCCCTCGCCCGCCTCCGTCAGGGAGATGAGGGTGGCCCAGACGGGGACGCCGCGGACGTAGTTCTTGGTGCCGTCGATCGGGTCGATCACCCAGCGGCGGGGGCCGGTGCCCTCGATGCCGTACTCCTCGCCAAGGATGGCGTCCCTGGGGCGGGCGCGCTGGAGCTGGCCGCGGATGAGCTCCTCGGCGGCCCTGTCCGCCTCGCTCACCGGGGTCATGTCCGGCTTGGTCTCCACCTTGAGGTCGAGGGCCTTGAAGCGAGCCGTCGTCGCCGCGTCGGCCGCGTCCGCGAGGACGTGGGCGAGACGGAGGTCGTCGAGGTAGTCGGGCATGCAGGAACCGTATCCGGGTGACTCGGGGTGGGGCTACCGGGGGCGGGGGGTACGAGAGGTACGGGGGTGTACCGGGCCGGGGTGCGGAGATGACCGGAGGGCACGCGCATGGCGGTTCAAAGGCGCCCCCCGGTGCCTTCGTGAACCCTTGACAGTGCCTGTGTGCGCGTCAAATCTGGGCGCAGAGCCGCTCGCCCGAGGGAGGCGATGATGCCTGCAGCGCGGGAATCCCTACTGGACGCCGCCTCCACGGCGCTTGCGCGCCGGCCGTGGTCCGCTGTGCGGATGGTGGACGTGGCCGCGGCGGCCGGAGTGTCCCGGCAGACGCTGTACAACGAGTTCGGCAGCAAGGAAGGGCTGGCCAGAGCGCTGGTACGGAGAGAGGCCGACGGGTACGTCGCCGGGGTGGAGCGGGCGCTCGCCGCGCACGCCGACCCGCGCGACCGGCTCACCGCCACCGCCGAGTGGATGACGTCGGCCGCCCGGGACAACGCGCTGGTACGGGCCATGCTCACGGGCTGCTGGAGCGAACGCCTGCCCACGCCGACGCTGCCCGCCGTGCCGTCCTCCTCCGCCGTACCGGCACAGCGCCGGGCGGACGGCCCGCTGCCCTCGCCCGGCGACTTCGTGCAGATCGTGCGCGACCGGGCGGTCGCGGTGCTGGCCGGCCCCGGGGCGGCCCCGGCGGACATCGCCGAGCTCGTCCGGTCCTGCGAACTGGCCGTACGGCTGGCCCTGTCCTGCGTCGCGGCTCCGCCGGGGGAGGGCGGGGTCGCGGAGCTGGTGCGGGCCGTCCTTCCCCGGCAGTTGGTGTGAGGCTCGGCCGGGGCTACTTCTCGAGCCGGCCGACCTTCGTGTAGTCGACGCTCGCGAGGCCCTCCGCGCCGTGGTTGGCGAGGTCCTTGCGCACGGCGATGATCTCGGGGCGCTGGTAGAGCTCGATCGAGTGGCCCAGCTTCCATATCTCGGCGTCGGCCTGGTTGTAGAGCTTGATCGCCTCGGCGCGGTCGGTGCTCTCCCCGGCCTGCTTCAGCAGCGCGTCGACTCGCCGTCCTCGGGCTGCTGCCCGGCAACGCGTCGGTACGCGAGTCGGTACGGCTCGACGGCACCGAACTCCTCGGCGCCCCCGAGCGGGAGCTGACCCGGATCCGGGGCCGCCGTGTCTCGATGGTCTTCCAGGACCCGCTGTCCGCGTTCACGCCCGTGTACCGGATCGGCGACCAGATCGCCGAGGCCGTCCGTGCCCGCCAGGACGTCTCCCGCGAGCACGCCACGGCCCGGGCCGTGGAACTGCTCGACCTAGTCGGCATCCCCGAACCCGCCCTGCGGGCCCGGGCGTTCCCGCACGAGTTCTCCGGCGGCCGGCGCCGGCGCGTCGGCATCGCCCGTGCCCTGTCCGTCGAGCCGGAACTGCTCGTCCTGGACGAGCCGGTCTCCGCCCTCGACGTCTCGGTCCAGGCCGGGGTGCTGGAACTGCTCCAGCGGTTGAAGGAGGAACTGGGGCCGGCCTACCTCTTCGTCTCCCACGACCTGTCCGTCGTACGGAACATCGCGGACCGCGTCAGCGTGGTCCACCTCGGCCGCACGGTCGAGGCCGGCCCGGTCGACGAGGTGTTCGCCCGCCCCGGCACCCCTACACCCAGGCCCTGCTGTCCGCCGTACCCCTGCCCGACCCGGAGCGGGAACGGCAGCGGACGCGGATCCTGCTCGCCGGCGACCCGCCGAGCCCCACCCGCCGCCACGACGGCTGTCGCTTCCGGACCCGCTGCCCGCTGTACGGGAAGCTCGCGGAGGAGGAGCGGAAGCGGTGTGCCCATGACGTGCCCGTGCTGGACGCGGACGGAGACGGCGACGGGGCGGCCTGCCACTTCCCGCGGGTACGGGAGGTCGTCTACGCGGCTTCGTCCCGCAGCTTCTCGGCCCGTTGCCGGGGGTCGTAGTCCGGGCCGACGCCCTCGATCAGCAGCAGGTCGCCCACGATGTGGTCGGTCCGCAGGCGGAGGATCGCCTGGTAGGCGGGGGAGACGTACCAGGCGCGCGCCTCGGCCAGCCCGGGGAACTCGATCAGCACCATGCTGCCCTTCCAGTCGCCCTCCACCACCTCGGCCGGCGGGCCGTGGATGACGAAACGCCCGTGGAAGGGGTCGAGGGTGTCCTGGATGCGCTCCAAGTACTCCAGGACATCCGGGTGATGACGACGATCGCGCAGATGCGCGAAGCCATAGGCGGCCACGGCACGCTCCTTCGCTCGTTCGTAGACGCCCCCTGCGGGACGACGTACAGGAACGTAGCGGCGGGCACCCGCGCCCCGCGATTACCTCCGAGGTAAGGCCGGGTGACCGGGACTAGTGCGCCGAGCCCGACAGTTGCAGGCCGATCACGCCGACGATGACCAGGCTGATGGAGACGAGCTTCAGGGTGGAGACCAGGTCGCCGAGGAAGACCATGCCGTAGATCGCGGTGCCCGCCGCGCCGATGCCGGTCCACACCGCGTAGGCCGGGCCCACGTCCAGTTTCCGCAGGCTGAGGGTGAGCAGGCCGAAGCTGCCGAGGGCGAAGCAGCAGAAGGCGATCGTGGGCCACAGCCGGGTGAAACCGTGGGAGAGCTTGAGGCACACGGCGAAGCCGGTCTCGAGCATTCCGGCCACGATGACCAGCAGCCACGCCATGTGCTGTCCTCCCGTAGGTCCGGCTCGGTGCGATTATGCACTTACCGGACCCAAGCCCTCCCAAACAACGCGCGAACAACAGGACGCGCGGCCGTCAGTCGCCTTCCGTGCGCTCACGGGCGGCCAGCAGTCTGCGCAGCGAGTACAGCCGTGCCGGGTCGGCGTGCCCCTCGGCCACCCAGGCGTCCAGCGCGCAGTCCGGCTCGTCGTGGCTGCACGCGCGCGGGCAGCCCTCCGTGCCGGGTTCGAGGTCCGGGAAGGCGTTGATGACGCGGGAGGGGTCGACGTGCGCGAGGCCGAAGGACCGTACCCCCGGGGTGTCGATCACCCAGCTCCCCGCGGCCTCCAGGGGCAGGGCGAGGGCCGAGGTGGTGGTGTGGCGGCCGCGGCCCGTCACCGCGTTCACATGGCCCGTCGTGCGGCGGCGGTCCTCCGGGACCAGCGCGTTGACGAGGGTCGTCTTGCCGACGCCCGAGTGGCCGACGAAGGCCGTGACCCGGCCCTCCAGCTGCTCCCGCACCCGGTCGGCCGCGCCGCCGTCCGCCAGCTCCTCGCGGCTGGTGACGACGTACGGGATGTCCAGGGCGCCGTACAGCTCCAGCAGCTTGTCCGGCGGTGCCAGGTCCGACTTGGTCATCACCAGGAGGGGCTCCAGGCCGCCGTCGTATGCCGCGACCAGGCAGCGGTCGATCAGACGCGGGCGCGGCTCGGGGTCGGCCAGGGCGGTGACGATGGCCAGCTGGTCGGCGTTGGCGACCACCACCCGCTCGAACGGGTCGTCGTCGTCCGCGGTGCGGCGCAGCACCGACGAGCGCTCCTCGATGCGGACGATCCGCGCCAGCGTGTCCTTCTTCCCGGACAGGTCACCGACGAGCGCCACCCGGTCGCCCACCACCGCGGCCTTGCGGCCCAGCTCGCGGGCCTTCATCGCCATGACGGTACGGCCGTCGACGAGGCAGGTCAGACGGCCCCGGTCGATGGTGAGGACCATGCCCTCTGCCGCGTCCTCGTGCTTGGGCCGGATGTGCGTGCGGGGTCGGTTGCCCTTGCGGTTGGGGCGGCTGCGGATGTCGTCCTCGTCGGTGTGCTTGCCGTAACGGCGCATGGCGGTGGTCCCCTACGCCCTGTCGCTCCCGAGCATCCCGGCCCACAGCTCGGGGAAGTCGGGGAGGGTCTTCGCCGTGGTCGCCACGTTCTCGATCCGCACGCCGTCGACCGCCAGGCCGATGATCGCACCGGCCGTCGCCATGCGGTGGTCCTCGTACGTGTGGAAGATCCCCCCGTGCAGCGGGCGCGGCCGGATGTGCAGGCCGTCGGCCGTCTCGGTGACGTCACCGCCCAGCTCGTTGATCTCCTTGGTCAGCGCGGCCAGCCGGTCCGTCTCGTGCAGCCGCAGATGGGCCACGCCCCGCAGCGTCGAGGGGGAGTCCGCGAGCGCGGCGACCGCGGCGATGCCCGGGGTCAGCTCGCCGACGTCGCCCAGGTCCACGTCGATGCCGTGCACCGAGCCGGAGCCGGTGAAGACCAGGCCGTACTCGGTCAGCTCGCAGGAACCGCCCATCTCGGTGAAGATCTCGCGCAGCCGGTCACCCGGTTGGGTCGTCCTGGACGGCCAGTCCGGGATCAGCACCTTCCCGCCGGTGACCAGCGCCGCCGCCAGGAACGGCTGGGCGTTGGACAGGTCCGGCTCGATGGTCAGGTCGCGGCCGAGCAGCGCGCCCGGGGTCACCCGCCAGACGTTCGGCTCGCCGCCCGACTCGGGGGTGTCCACCTGGGCGCCGACCGCGCGCAGCATGTCGACCGTCATCCGGATGTGCGGCATGGAGGGCAGCGTCGCGCCGGTGTGGCGGACCTCGACGCCCTGGTTGAACCGGGGGCCGGACAGCAGCAGCGCCGACACGAACTGGGACGAGGACGAGGCGTCGACCGACACCGGGCCGCCGTCCAGCGCGCCGCCGCCGTGCACGGTCAGCGGCAGCGCGCCCCGGCCGTCGTCGTCGATCCGGGCGCCGAGCACGCGCAGCGCGTCGATCACGCCGTTCAGGGGACGCTCGTACGACCTGGGGTCGCCGTCGAAGCGGACCGGGCCGTCGGCCAGCGCGGCCACCGGCGGCAGGAAGCGCATGACGGTGCCGGCGTTGCCGACGTCGACCGTGGCCGGGCCGTGCAGGCCCGTCGGGAGCACGCGCCAGGCCTCGCCCGTGCCGTCCGGGCCCACCCCCTCCTCGATCTCCACGCCCATCGCGCGCAGGGCGCCGGCCATCAGCAGCGTGTCGCGGGAGCGCAGCGGGCGGCGCAGCCAGCCGGGCTCGGAGGCGAGGGCGGCGAGCACCAGGGCGCGGTTGGTGACCGACTTGGACCCGGGCACGTGGACCGTCGCGTCGACGGCTCCGCTCGCGTGCGGGGCGGGCCAGAGGGCGGTGTGTGCGTCGTTCGGGGCCATGGGCCCCACTTTAGTGGTGGACGGTCCGGGGCGTTGCGCGGCTGCGGGCCCGTCGGGGCTGGTCGCGCGAGCCTCAGACTTCCAGCAGCCAGCGGCCGCCACCGATCAGCGAGCACAGCGACACCACATGGAACAGGAACAGCCACAGGCCCGCCGGGACGTGCGTGAGCCGGGACAGCTGGTCCGCGTCGGAGTCGCCCGCGCCGCCGCGCGCCCGCTTCGCCTGGAGCTCGAACGCCGGGCGGACGCCGCCGAAGAGCAGGAACCACACCACCGCATAGGCGAACGCGGCCTGCACCTGGGGTCCGGCCAGCCAGGAGACCAGGAGGAAGGCGCCGCCCGCCAGGACCACCGTCAGCACGCCGTACGCGTTGCGGATCATCACCAGCATCGCCACCAGGAGCGCGGTCGCCAGCCACAGCAGCAGCGTGATCCGCCCGGCGGCCAGCAGGGCGGCGCCGCCCAGGCCCAGCAGCGGGGGAGCGGTGTAACCGGAGGCGGCGGTGAGGATCATGCCTATGCCGTACGGCTTGCCCCGGCTGAGGGTGAGGCCGCTGGTGTCGGAGTGCAGCCGTATGCCGGTGAGCTGGCGGCCGGTGAGCAGCGCGACGAGTCCGTGGCCGCCCTCGTGGGCGATGGTGATCGCGTTGCGGGAGACGCGCCACACGGTGTGCGGGACGACCACCGCGAGCGCCGCGCCAAGGGTGGCGAGCACCACCCACAGATCGGGGTCCGGCTGGGTCCCCATGAGGCGGTCCCAGAGGTCGGGCAGCGCGGTGGCGGCGGTGCTCTCCATGTTCGGCGGTTGCTCCCTCTCGCTATGCGGAGTCTGGCAGTGTGGCACGTATGTGCGGACGGTATGCGGCGAGTCGTAGGCCCGAGGATCTCGCGGGAATCTTTGAAATCGAGAAGTGGGAACCTGAGGAGACCTTGGAGCCGGACTACAACGTGGCTCCGACCAAGGAGGTCTACGCGGTCCTGGACCGTCCTGTGAAGGACGCCGACGCCCCGCGCCCGGTTCGCCAGCTGCGCAAGCTCAAGTGGGGTCTGGTCCCCTCCTGGGCCAAATCGCCCGAGGGCGGCGCGCGGATGATCAACGCGCGGGCGGAGACCGTGCACGAGAAGCCGTCCTACCGCCGCGCCTTCGCCGCCCGGCGCTGCATCCTGCCCGCCGACGGCTACTACGAGTGGGTCACCGGCAGTCAGGAGCGTGACCTGGAGGTCGAAGGGAAGAAGAAGCGGCCGCGCAAGCAGCCGTACTTCGTGCTGCCCGCCGACGGGTCGGTCTTCGCGATGGCCGGGCTGTACGAGTTCTGGCGGGACCGGACGCTGCCGGACGATCATCCGCAGGCCTGGTGGGCGACGTGCTCGGTGATCACCACGGAGGCGGAGCAGACGCCGCTGGCCGTCGCGCCCGCGGAGGGGCCGCATTCGCTGGCCGAGATTCATCCCCGGATGCCGCTGATGCTCACGGCGGATCGGTGGGACGCCTGGCTGGATCCTTCCCGCACCGATGTCGAGGATCTGCGGTCGCTGCTGGTGCCGCCGCCTGCGGGACTGATGCGGGCGTATCCCGTTTCCACGGCGGTGAGCAATGTGCGGAACAACGGTGCTGACCTGCTGAAGGAGCTGGAGGGGCCGGAGGTGGGCACGCTGTTCTGAGCGGGGTTCGGCGGCGCCCGCGGCTGGTGCCGGGGCGAGGTCGCGCAGCCCGGCGTTGCGGGGTGCCTCCGGGGGGTCTCCCCAGGCCCTTGAGGCACGGGGGGAGGCACGACTTGCCCGCAGCTGGGGCGGCGTACGCGGCTAGGCTGGCGCGCGTGGACACCGTGATCCGTACCGACACCGTCGACACCGATGCCGGAACCGCCCGTATCACCTGGCACCCGGCCAAGAAGCCGAAGCTCGTGCTGGCCGTCAGCCACGGTGCCGGCGGTGGTATCGAGGCGCGGGATCTTCAGGCGCTCGCCGGGGTGCTGCCTGGCCACGGGGTGACCGTCGCGCTCGTCGAGCAGCCCTGGCGGGTGGCCGGGAAGAAGGTGGCGCCCGCGCCCAGGACGCTGGACGCCGGGTGGCGCGGGGTCTGGCCCGTGATCGGCAAGCTGGGGCTGCCGGTGGTCTCCGGCGGGCGGAGTGCGGGGGCGCGGGTCGCCTGCCGTACGGCCGGAGAACTCGGTGCGCACGCCGTTCTCGCGCTCAGCTTCCCTCTGCACCCGCCGGGCAGGCCCGAGAAGTCCCGCGCCGACGAGCTGCTGGGCGCCGGGGTGCCGACGCTCGTCGTGCAGGGCGGCAACGATCCGTTCGGGAGGCCGGAGGAGTTCCCCGAGGGGACCCACGAGTTGGTCGAGGTGCCGTACGGCGATCACGGCTTCGCCGTGCCCAAGCGCGCGGGGATCACCCAGGAACGGGCACTGGAGGTCATCACCGACGCGGTCGTCCAGTGGACCGCGTCACTCGGCTGACCGCCGGGAATGCGCGGCACCGCGGCACTGTTGTGGCGGACGGAAGTGCTGAAGCACCAGCACGGATGTCGTAGGAGAGGAAGTCCGCCGCATGGGTTCGACCTTCTGCCCGAGCCGCAGCAGCCGTACTGACCTGGACTGGACAGTGCTGCACGCGGCCAAGACCGCTCCTATTCGAGCGGCGGCAGGCACCGGTCGTCGTCTATCCTCCGAATCGAGTGGGTCCGGTTTCGGTCTCACGCGCGATCTTGAGGAGGTGGGTCCGGTCACTGGGACGGACGCAGGGACCGACAACGGCCAGGCGGAGCTGCCCGAGGGCCAGGGCGCCGGCGCGGAGTCGACCGCGGAGCGCAGCGCGCGCTTCGAACGGGACGCGCTCGAATTCCTCGACCAGATGTATTCGGCCGCCCTGCGCATGACACGCAACCCGGCCGACGCCGAGGACCTGGTGCAGGAGATGTACGCGAAGGCGTACGCGTCCTTCCACCAGTTCCGCGAGGGCACCAACCTCAAGGCGTGGCTGTACCGGATCCTCACGAACACCTTCATCAACTCGTACCGCAAGAAGCAGCGCGAGCCCCAGCGCAGCGCGGCCGAGGAGATCGAGGACTGGCAGCTCGCCCGTGCCGAGTCGCACATGTCGACCGGTCTGCGCTCCGCCGAGTCGCAGGCGCTCGACCACCTGCCCGACTCGGACGTGAAGTCGGCGCTGCAGGCGATCCCCGAGGAATTCCGCATCGCCGTCTATCTCGCGGACGTAGAGGGCTTTGCGTACAAGGAGATCGCGGACATCATGGGGACACCCATCGGTACGGTGATGTCCCGGCTGCACCGGGGCCGCCGTCAACTGCGCGGCATGCTCGAGGACTACGCCCGCGAGCGTGGGCTGGTCCCGGCCGGCGCCGGGGAGTCGAACGAAGCGAAAGGCTCGGGCTCATGAGCTGCGGAGAGCCGCACGAGACGGACTGCCGTGAGGTCCTGGACCATCTGTACGAGTTCCTCGACAGTGAGATGCCGGACGTCGATCGCGACAAGTTCAAGCAGCACTTCCAGGAGTGCTCGCCGTGCCTGGAGAAGTACGGCCTGGAAGAGGCCGTGAAGAAGCTGGTCAAGCGGTGCTGCGGGCATGACGACGTGCCGACCGACCTGCGCGCCAAGGTCCTGGGGCGGCTCGACCTGATCCGTTCCGGCCAGGCCGTTCCCGAGCACGACGTGACGGCCGCACCGGTCACGAGCCAGGAGTCCTGACCCGGTTCTGACCCTCGGGTCATCACCCGAACGTGCTAATCCTCGGGTCATAGGCCCTCGAACCCCCCGACTACCGCCCTAGGCTCCGAACGCCTGGAAGGGCAGGGCATGGTCGGGGGAGGGGTCATGGAGGCGGTTCCGGCACGGGTACGCGGCTATGTGGCCGGTGTGGCCCTGCTCTCGCTGCTGTGTCCGTTGCCGCTGCCGGCACTCCACACCCCCTGGTGGGCGGTCGCCCTGCTCGCCGCGCTGTACACGGCCTGCGAGCACGTCGTACGGCGCCGTTTCCCGGGCACGTTCCACCCCGTCTACCCCGTCCTGCTCGCCGGGGCGTTCCTGCTGCCTCCGGCCGCCGCCGCCCTCGTACCGCTGCCGGGCGCGCTGCTGTCCCGCGTGGACCAGCGGCCCGCGACGGCGCGGCGGATCTGGCGGGCCGCCCGGCTGGCGCTCGCCGTGTGGGGCGCGGCGCAGGTGCACTGGGCGCTGGGCGGCCAGGCCGCGGTCGTCGCCTCCGACTTCCCGTACGCCCTGCTGCCCGCCGTGGCCGCCGTGCCGGCGTTCTGCCTGGTGCTGGCCGCCCTCGACGGCGGGATGCTCGCCGTCGAGGGCCGGGTGCCGGTGCGCCGGGCCTGGCGGGGGCTGCTGTCGCGGTCCCTGGCGCCGACCGGGGTGCACGGGCTGGCCGGGCTGATGATGGCCGTGCTGTGGCGCAGCCCGTACGGGCCGGTCGCCGCGCTGCTCGTGCTGCTGCCGATGTGCGTGTCCTGGTGGGTGTTCGCCCAGTACCACCGGGAGCGCGCCGCCCACCAGGCGACCATCCGCGCACTGGTGCAGGCCGTCGACATCAAGGACGGCTACACCCGCGGGCACAGCGAGCGCGTCGGACAGGCGTCCGTGCTGATCGCCCGGGAACTGGGCATGGACGACGAGCGGGTCGAGGTGCTGCGGTTCGCTGGGATCCTGCACGACGTCGGCAAACTCGGCGTGCCCACGCGGCTGCTCCGCAAGGACGGACCGCTCACCCCCGAGGAGCGGCGGATCATCGAACTGCACCCCGAGTACGGCCACGAGATGGTGCGCGGCATCTCCTTCCTCGGCGAGGCGCGGGCGGCGATCCTGCACCACCACGAGCGCCTGGACGGCACCGGATACCCCTACGGGCTGGTGGGCGGCCAGATCCCCGAGTGCGCCCGGGTCGTCGCCGTCGCGGACGCCTTCGACGCGATGACGTCCACCCGGTCCTACCGCAGGGCCCGGCCCGTACCGGTCGCCATGGAGGAGCTCCAGCGGTGCGCGGGGGCGCAGTTCGACCCCCGGATGGTCGCCGCGCTGGCCCGGGCCCTGGGACGGCACGGCTGGCGTCCCGCGGTCACCGCCGACGAGCCGGAGTGCGCCACGGCACCACCCGAACCCGTCGCGGGCCGGACCGGAGCGCGGCGATGACCGCGCTGCGCCTCATCCACGCCTCCGCCGCCCTCGTCGCCACCGCCGCCCTCGCCGACACCCTCTGGACCGGCCTGGACGAACGCGGTGCCGCGCTCGCCTTCGGCGTCCTCGTCACCGTCGGTGAACTCAGCCGGTGGACCGGCGCGCGGGTCAGGGAGGCCGCGCCCATCGGCGCCGCCGGGGCGCTGGCGTACGCGCTGCTCGGGGAGGACGCGGGACACGCCACCCGGCACGACGCGCCCCAGATCGTCGCCGTCGTCCTCGCCGCCTCCCTGCTGGGCAGCGTGCCGCACATCTGGAGCGGGCGGACCCCGACCCTCGACCACCTGGCGCGCCGCGTCCTCACCGTCGGCTTCGCCGCCGTCTGCTTCCAACCCCTGTACAACCGGGGCGTGTTCGAGACCTGGGGCGGGCCGGCCTACGCACTGCTGCTGATCGCGCTGCTCTCCCTCACCGCGCTGTGCGACGCCCTGCTGGCCGCCGCGCTGGCGCACTCCCGCAGCCGCTGGCCCTTCGGCCCGCTCCTCAGGGACGAGCTGCGGGGACTCGTCGGGATCGGGTCCGCCGTGTGCGCGACCGGGGCGGTGATCGCGCTCGCGATCGCCGTCGCGGGCCTGTGGGCGCTGCCCGTCTTCTGCCTGCCCCTGCTGCTCACCCAGCAGTCGCTGCGCCGGTACGCGGCCGTGCGCGCCACCTACCGGCAGACCATCGCCTCCCTCGCGCGGGCCACCGAGATAGCCGGTTACACCCCGGCCGGGCACGCCCACCGGGTCGCCGCGCTCAGCCGGGCCGTCGGCCGCGACCTGGGGCTCACCCGGCCCGAGCTGACCGTGCTGGAGTACGCGGCCCTCATGCACGACATCGGCCAGCTCAGCCTCGTCGACCCGGTGCCGGCCGGTGCCACCGCGGTGCTGCCCGCCGAGGAACAGCGGCGCATAGCGCTGCTCGGCGGGGCCGTCGTACGGCAGACCGGGGTGGACGCGGCGGTCGCCGTGGTCGTGGAGCGGCAGGCCGACCCCTATCCGGAGCAGCCGCTCGCCGCGCGGATCGTCCGGGCCGTGAACGCCTACGAGGAGAAGACCCGGGACGCCGGGCCCGGCGGGCCGCTGAAGGCGCTGGAGGAGCTGCGGCTCGGTACGGCCGGGGAGTACGCGCCCGAGGTCGTGGAGTCCCTCGCGCGGGTGCTGTGGCATCAGCGGGGCGGCGGGAGCCTGTCTGACCGTGCGGCAGGCTGGGTAACCCATGGGTAATGAGCGTCCTGGTCTGCGTACGTGGTTGGATGCGAGGGAGAGGGTGTCCGGGGGCACAAGCCAGCCCACTGTGCGGAACTGGAACTGGCAGGCGGGAATCGTGAGGATCTTCGGCAAGGGACGGCACCGGCCCTCCGCCTCCTGGCGGCAGGCCACCGACCGGGCGTTCACGCTGATCGGGGACGGCCGGTACGAGGACGCGGGCGAGCTGCTGACGCGCGCCGCCGACCTGGAGCCCTGGCTGTCGGAGTCCTGGTTCAACCTCGCCCTGCTGCACAAGTTCCGGCACGACTGGGAGCAGGCGCGGGCGGCGGGCCTCAGGGCCGTGGCGCTGCTCGACCGGGAGACCGGGGCGCCCGACTGGTGGAACGTGGGCATCGCCGCCACCGCCCTCCAGGACTGGCCGCTGGCCCGCCGGGCCTGGCAGGCCTACGGCCTGAGGGTGCCTGGGGGCACCTCCCGGCCGAAGGCTGGGGGAGGGGCCACCGGCTCCGGGGAGCCGCTGGGGATGGACCTGGGCAGCGCGGCCGTACGGCTGTCGCCGGAGGGCGAGGCCGAGGTCGTGTGGGGCCGCAGGCTCGATCCGGCGCGGATCGAGGTGCTGTCGATTCCGCTTCCCTCGTCCGGACGGCGCTGGGGCGAGGTCGTGCTCCACGACGGTGTGCCGCACGGTGAGCGGACCACGGCCGCCGGGCATGCCTACCCCGTCTTCGACGAGATCGAGCTGTGGGCGCCCTCGCCGGTACCCACCTGGGTGGTCCTCCTGGAGGCCGCCACCGAGTCCGACCGGGACGCCCTGGAGCAGCTCGCCGCCGACGCCGGCTTCGCGGCGGAGGACTGGTCGTCGTCCGTGCGGCTGCTGTGCCGGATGTGCTCCGAGTCCCGGATGCCGTCCGACGAGGGCGACGGTGTCCACCTGGACCCCCACGACCACAGCGAGCCGGGACACCCGGGCCCGCTGGGCCACCGGACCGACGGGCAGCTGTGGATGCCGGAGCGGGAATGCGGCGTCGCGGCGCCCGCCTCACTGGTGAGGGGGCTGCTGGACGGCTGGGTGGCGGACAGCCCGGACTCGCGTGACTGGCGGGATCTGGAAGAGGTCTGCTGAGCGTTCGCCGTACCCTGTATCAGCACCACACCTGTGGTGTGCACCCCAGTTTTTCCGAGGAAGGCGTACGTCGGTCATGGCCCAGCAGGACACCGATCAGCAGCACGCGGGCGTGCTCCCCGTCGACGAGGAGGGCTTCGTCGTCGACACGGAGGACTGCGAGGAGCGCGAGACCGCCTGGCGCGAGCGCGGCACCTCGCGGCCGATCACGGTCGTCGGCAACCCGGTGCTGCACAAGGAGTGCAAGGACGTCGCCGAGTTCGGCGAGGAGCTCGAGAAGCTGGTCGCCGACATGTTCGCCAGCCAGCGCACCGCCGAGGGCGTGGGCCTGGCCGCCAACCAGATCGGCGTCGACCTGAAGGTCTTCGTCTACGACTGCCAGGACGACGAGGGCGTGCGGCACGTCGGCGTGGTCTGCAACCCGAAGCTCGTCGACCTGCCCGCCGACAAGCGCCGGCTGGACGACAGCAACGAGGGCTGCCTGTCCGTCCCGACCGCGTACGCACCGCTCGCGCGGCCCGACTACGCCGAGGTCACCGGGCAGGACGAGAAGGGCAACCCGATCAAGGTACGGGGCACCGGCTACTTCGCTCGCTGTTTGCAGCACGAGACCGACCACCTGTACGGCTACCTCTACATCGACCGTCTCTCCAAGCGTGAACGCAAGGACGCGCTGCGGCAGATGGCCGAGAACGAGCCACGCTACCCCGTGGTCGCCAACGGCTGAGTCCCCGCTCCGCGCGTGCGAGGACCGTACGAGAGCAGCGACGACGCCCGGTCAGGATCCGTCCCGACCGGGCGTCGTTCGTTTGTTCGTCGCATGATTTCCGGCATCTTGGGGTGGTGAGTGAGGCAAATCCGTTCCCAGACTGGTCAGTTGTAGTGCTGAATGGAAGTGCGGGGATACGCAACGGCGCACGCCCGGCACAGCGGGAGGGGCGTGCGTAACTGGCGGCTGAGAGGGGTTTGTTCGTGCATGCTTTTCCACGCGGCACCACATCGACACCGACGGCGGTCGCGGTTCCGCCGTCGCTCGCCCTTCCGGTGATCGAGGACGCGTTTCCCCGGAACCTGCACCCGTATTGGCCAAAGCTTCAGGAGAAGACCCGCCTGTGGCTGCTCGAAAAACGGCTCATGCCGGCGGACAAGGTGGCGGAATATGCCGACGGACTGTGCTACACCGACCTCATGGCCGGCTACTACCTCGGGGCGCCCGACGAGGTGCTCCAGGCCATAGCCGACTACAGCGCGTGGTTCTTCGTCTGGGACGACCGCCACGACCGGGACATCGTCCACGGCCGCGCGGGCGACTGGCGGCGGCTCAGGTTCCGCCTGCACACGGCCCTCGACTCACCCGGGCACCAACTGCGCCACCCGGACCCTCTGGTAGCAGGCTTCGCGGACAGCGTGCTGCGGCTGTACTCCTTCCTGCCGGACACGTGGAACGCGCGGTTCGCCCGGCACTTCCACGCGGTGATCGAGGCGTACGACCGGGAGTTCCGCAACCGCACCCAGGGACACGTCCCCGAGGTCGAGGAGTACCTCGCCCTCAGGCGCCAGACATTCGCCCACTGGATATGGACGGACCTGCTGGAGCCGAGCGCGGGACTCGAACTCCCGGACGCCGTACGGAAACACCCGGCATACCGCCGCCCGGCCCTGCTGAGCCAGGAATTCGCCGCGTGGTACAACGACCTCTGCTCGCTGCCGAAGGAAATCGCGGGCGACGAGGTGCACAATCTCGGAATCAGCCTGATCACCCATCAGGAACTCACCCTGGAAGAGGCGGTCGGGGAAGTCAGGCGGCGCGTCGAGCAATGCATCGACGAATTCCTGGAGGCGGAGCGGACCGCCTTACGGTTCGCCGACGACCTCGACGACGGCACGGCGCCGGGAAAGGAACTCGGCGCGGCCGTACGGGCCTGCCTCGGCAATATGCGGAACTGGTTCAGCTCCGTCTACTGGTTCCACCACGAATCCGGACGGTACATGGTCGACAGCTGGGACGACCGGTCCACGCCCCCGTACGTCAACAACGAAGCGGCAGGTGAGAAATGACCGTCGAATCCGCGCGACCCGTGACGCCCGACGCGCCGGAGCTGCGGGAACCACCCCTCGCCGCAGGCGCCGTCCCGCTCCTCGGCCACGGCTGGCAGCTGGCCCGCGACCCGCTGGTCTTCATGTCGCGGCTGCGCGACCACGGCGATGTCGTGCGCCTCAGGCTCGGCCCCAAGACGGTGTACGCCGTCACCACGCCGGAGCTCACCGGCGCGCTGGCACTCAGCCCCGACTACAAGATCGACGGGCCGCTGTGGGAGTCCCTGGAGGGCCTGCTCGGCAAGGAGGGCGTGGCCACCGCCAACGGCTCCCGGCACCGCCGCCAGCGGCGCACCATCCAGCCCGCCTTCCGCCTCGACGCGATCCCCGCCTACGGGCCGATCATGGAGGAGGAGGCGCACGCGCTGACCGAGCGCTGGCGGGCCGGTGAGACCCTCGACTGCACCTCCGAGTCCTTCCGCGTCGCCGTGCGCATCGCGGCCCGCTGCCTGCTGCGCGGCGAGTACATGGACGAGCGGGCCGAGCGGCTGTGCGTCGCCCTCGCCACCGTCTTCCGGGGTATGTACCGCCGGATGGTCGTCCCGCTCGGACCGCTCTACCGGCTGCCGCTGCCGGCCAACCGGGAATTCAACCGGGCCCTGGCCGATTTGCATCTACTGGTCGACGAGATCGTCGCCGAACGCCGGGCATCTGGTCAAAAGCCGGACGATTTGCTGACGGCATTGCTGGAGGCGAGGGACGACAATGGCGACCCCATCGGAGAACAGGAGATCCACGATCAGGTGGTAGCGATACTCACCCCCGGAAGCGAAACAGTCGCCTCCACGATCATGTGGCTCCTCCAGGTCCTCGCCGAACACCCGGAACACGCCGCCAGGGTGCGCACCGAGGTCGAATCCGTGACAGGCGGCCGGCCCGTCGGATTCGACGACGTGCGGCGGCTGGCCCACACGAACAATCTCGTCGTCGAGGCCATGCGTTTGCGTCCCGCCGTATGGATATTGACGCGGCGGGCGGTGACCGACACCGCTCTCGGCGGCTATCGCATTCCGGCGGGGGCGGACATCGTCTACAGCCCGTACGCGATCCAGCGCGACGCGCGTTCCTACCCGGACCACCTCGGGTTCGACCCCGACCGCTGGCTGCCGGAGCGGGCCAAGGACGTGCCCAAGTACGCGATGAGTCCCTTCAGCGTCGGTAACCGCAAGTGCCCCAGCGACCACTTCTCCATGGCCCAGCTGACCCTGATCACCGCGGCGGTGTCGGCGAAGTACCGCTTCGAGCAGGTCAGCGGGTCGAACGACGCGACCCGGGTGGGCATCACGCTCCGCCCGCACCGGCTGCTGCTCAAGCCCGTGGAGTGGTGACGCACCCCGTGTGACGCCTGCCGATACCGGCGCGCGCTCAGGCGGCCTCAGGTCCCCTGAACGCGCGCCGGTAGGCGTTCGGTGTCGTGCCCAGCGCCCGGACGAACTGGTGGCGCAGCGCGGCCGCCGTACCGAACCCGGTCCGCCAGGCGATCGCGTCCATCGTCTCGTCCGTGCCCTCCAGCAACTCCTGAGCCAGCAACACCCGTTGGCGCAGGATCCAGCGGTAGGGGGTGGTGCCCGTCTCCTGCTGGAAGCGGCGGGCGAAGGTGCGCGGGGCCATATGGGCGCGGGCCGCGAGCTGTTCCACGGTGACCTCCTCGTCGAGGTGCTGCTCCATCCACGCCAGCACCTCGCCCACGGTGTCGCAGGAGCTCTTCGGCAGCGGCCGCTCGATGTACTGCGCCTGCCCGCCGTCCCGGTGCGGCGGCACCACCATGCGCCGGGCGATCTTGTTGGCGACCTCCGGGCCCTGCTCCTTGCGCACGATGTGCAGACAGGCGTCGATCCCGGCGGCGGTACCGGCCGAGGTGATCACCGGGTCCGCGTCGACGTAGAGGACGTCGGGTTCGACGAGCGCGCGCGGGTACTGCCGGGTCAGCTCGTCCGCATGGTGCCAGTGCACCGCGCAGCGCCGCCCGTCGAGCAGCCCGGCGGCACCGAGCACGAACACCCCTGAGCACACGCTCAGCACCCGGGCCCCGCGCTCCACGGCCCGCACCAGGGCGTCGAGGAGCGCGGGCGGGTAGTCCCGGCGGTGGTACTCGCTACCGGCCGGCACGGTGATCAGATCGGCCTGGTCGAGCCGGTCGAGACCGTACGGCGTGGACACGGTCAGCCCGCCGACGTGCGTGCCCAGCGCCGGGCCCTCGGCCGACACCACCGCGAAGTCGTACACAGGCAGCCCCTCGTCGCTGCGGTCGATGCCGAACACCTCGCAGACGACGCCGAGCTCGAAGGGATGGACGCCGTCCAGCAGCACGGCCGCCACGTTCTTCAGCATGCTGCCAGTGTGCCCCCGCAGTGGCAGGAATTTGAAGGTGTACGGCAGTCCTGCCACTCACGGTAAGCAGTATCCGGCGCGACAGTGGTGTCATGACTACAGCGCAGACAGAAGGCCTGACCGCAATGCTCGTCGTCCTCGGGATCTTTGTCCTCCTGGTCCTCCCGTCACTGATCGGCATCGCGCACGACCGGCGCGTCGACCGACAGATCAGGGAGGCCCAGCAGGCCAGGGAAGAGACCGCGGATCAGAAGTCCTCGTCCAGGTCGACGGTGCCCTCCACCGCCACCTGGTACGCCGAAGGACGCCGCTCGAAGAAGTTGGTCAGCTCCTGAACACCCTGGAGCTCCATGAAGGAGAAGGGGTTCTCGGAGCCGTACACCGGGGCGAAGCCGAGGCGCGTCAGACGCTGGTCGGCGACGCACTCCAGATACTGTCGCATCGAGTCGGTGTTCATACCCGGGAGGCCGTCACCGCACAGGTCGCGCGCGAACTGGAGCTCGGCCTCGACGGCCTCCCGCAGCATGCCGGTGACCTGCTGCTGGAGCTCGTCGTCGAAGAGGTCCGGCTCCTCCTTGCGGACGGTGTCCACGACGTCGAAGGCGAAGGACATGTGCATCGTCTCGTCGCGGAACACCCAGTTGGTGCCGGTGGCCAGACCGTGCAGCAGGCCCCGGCTGCGGAACCAGTAGACGTACGCGAAGGCACCGTAGAAGAACAGGCCCTCGATGCACGCGGCGAAGCAGATGAGGTTGAGCAGGAAGCGGCGGCGGTCCGCCCTGGACTCCAGCCGGTCCAGCTTCTCGACCTCGTTGATCCACTTGAAGCAGAACCCGGCCTTCTCGCGGATGGACGGGATGTTCTCCACGGCCGCGAAGGCGGCGGTACGGTCGTCCGGGTCGGGAAGGTAGGTGTCCAGGAGCGTCAGGTAGAACTGGACGTGCACGGCCTCCTCGAAGAGCTGGCGGCTCAGGTACAGCCGGGCCTCGGGGGAGTTGATGTGCTTGTAGAGGGTCAGCACCAGGTTGTTCGCGACGATCGAGTCGCCCGTCGCGAAGAACGCGACCAGACGGCCGATCAGGTGCTGCTCCGCCGGAGTCAGCTTCGCGAGGTCGGCGACGTCCGAGTGCAGGTCGACCTCCTCCACGGTCCAGGTGTTCTTGATGGCGTCCCGGTAGCGCTCGTAGAAGTCGGGGTAGCGCATCGGGCGGAGAGTCAGCTCGAAGCCGGGGTCGAGCAGGTTCTGGTTGCTGGGCATTACTGGCAGGCCTCGCAGGACTCGGGGTTTTCCAGGGAGCAGGCGACCGCGTCGGGGTCGGCGACCTGCTGGACGGGGATGGTCTTCTGGGCCTGTGCCTGGCCCTGGGCGGCGCGGGCGATACGGGTCGCAGGGCGGGAACGCAGGTAGTACGTCGTCTTCAGGCCCTGCTTCCAGGCGTACGCGTACATCGAGGAGAGCTTGCCGATGGTCGGCGTCTCCAAGAACAGGTTCAGGGACTGGGACTGGTCCAGGAACGGGGTGCGGGCGGCGGCCATGTCGATCAGGCCGCGCTGCGGGATCTCCCAGGCCGTGCGGTACAGCGCCCGTACCTCGGCCGGGATCCAGGAGAAGTCCTGCACCGAGCCGTTGGCGTCGCGCAGCGCCTCACGGGTGCGGGCGTCCCAGACGCCGAGCTCCTTGAGGTCCTTCACCAGGTACGAGTTGACCTGGAGGAACTCGCCGGACAGCGTCTCGCGCTTGAACAGGTTGGACACCTGCGGCTCGATGCACTCGTAGACGCCGGCGATCGAGGCGATGGTGGCGGTGGGGGCGATGGCCAGCAGCAGCGAGTTGCGCATGCCGGTCGTCGCGACGCGCTCGCGCAGCGCCGCCCAGCGCTCCGGCCAGGTCAGCTCGGCGTCGTAGTGGTCGGGGTGCAGGAAACCCCTCGCGGTACGGGTCTTCTCCCAGGCCGGCAGCGGGCCGTTGCGCTCGGCGAGGTCGGCGGAGGCCTCGTACGCGGCGAGCATGACGCGCTCGGCGATACGCGTGGACAGCGCCTTCGCCTCCGGCGAGTCGAAGGGCAGCCGCAGCTTGAAGAAGACGTCCTGAAGACCCATCGCGCCCAGGCCGACCGGGCGCCACTTGGCGTTGGAGCGGCCGGCCTGCTCGGTGGGGTAGAAGTTGATGTCGACGACGCGGTCGAGGAAGGTGACGGCGGTACGGACGGTGGCGTCCAGCCGCTCCCAGTCGATGTCGCCGGTCGCGGTGTCGACGAAGGCGCCGAGGTTGACCGAACCCAGGTTGCAGACCGCGGTCTCCCCGTCGTCCGTGACCTCCAGGATCTCCGTGCACAGGTTCGAGGAGTGCACGACGTGGCCCGGCTCGGCCGTCTGGTTGGCGGTGCGGTTGGCGGCGTCCTTGAAGGTCATCCAGCCGTTGCCGGTCTGCGCGAGGGTGCGCATCATACGGCCGTACAGATCACGGGCCGGGATGGTCTTCTTGGCGAGACCCTCGGCTTCGGCCTTGCGGTACGCGGCGTCGAACTCCTCGCCCCACAGGTCGACCAGCTCGGGCACGTCGGCCGGGGAGAACAGGGACCACTGCCCGTCGGCGTTCACGCGGCGCATGAACTCGTCCGGGACCCAGTGCGCGAGATTGAGGTTGTGCGTACGGCGGGCGTCCTCGCCGGTGTTGTCGCGCAGCTCCAGGAACTCCTCGATGTCGGAGTGCCAGGTCTCCAGGTAGACCGCGGCGGCGCCCTTGCGCCTGCCGCCCTGGTTCACCGCGGCGACCGACGCGTCGAGGGTCTTGAGGAACGGCACGATGCCGTTGGAGTGCCCGTTGGTGCCGCGGATGAGGGAGCCGCGTGAACGGATCCGGCTGTACGACAGACCGATGCCGCCGGCGTGCTTGGAGAGCCGGGCGACCTGGTGGTAGCGGTCGTAGATGGAGTCCAGCTCGTCCTTGGGGGAGTCGAGGAGGTAGCAGGACGACATCTGGGGGTGCCGGGTGCCGGAGTTGAACAGGGTGGGGGAGGAGGGCAGGTAGTCGAGGCGGCTCATCAGGCCGTAGAGCGCGGCGACTTCGTCGACGGAGTGGGTCCCCGTTTTTGGATCGAACGCAGCGTCCTCGGCGAGGCCGCTGGCCACCCGCAGCAGGAAGTGCTGGGGCGTCTCGACGACCTTGCGGGTGTGGGGGTGCCGCAGGAGATAGCGGCTGTGCAGGGTGCGCAGGCCGAAGTAGCCGAAGCGGTCGTCGGCGTCGGTGTCGATCAGCGCGTCCAGGCGGGCCGCGTGCAGCCGTACGAAGTCGGCGGTGCGGTCGGCGATGAGGCCCTCGCGGTGGCCGACGGCCACGGACCCGGTGAACGAGGTGACGCCCTGGGAGGCGGCCTCCGCGGCGATGCTGATCGTCAGCAGCCGGGCGGCCAGCCGCGAGTAGGCCGGGTCCTCGGAGATCAGGCCGGCGGCCGCCTCCGTGGCCAGTTCGCGCAGTTCCGCCTCGTCGGCACGGGCGGACCGGCCGCGCAGCGCGGCGGCGGCCACCCGGCCGGGGTCGGCGTCGGGCAGGTCGGCGGTCAGCTCGGTCAGGGTCCGCAACAGCGCGGCACCGGGACCGTCGGACTCCACCGGGGTCGCCTCGGTCGCCGGGATGGCTGAAGCCGGGTCGGCTGGCGCGATGGTCACGTGGGGCACTCCCTCGCTCGGCAGGGGGCCTGGCGGAGGGCAGGGGGCAGCACACGAGCGCGCACGGCGTCGCGTCCACCGGCCCACTCCACGAGGCCCGGACGTCAAGGCACCCGGGCCGGACGGCCGGGGCGCGCTGTCGGCAGGTCCTCGGACTGACTCCTGTGCACAGACATGCACAAGTACACCGTTGCGGGACAGTTCCGGATTCGCACCGGATTCCCCTGTGGCGACAGCGAGCATGAGCATACATCTTGTGCTCGCCTGTCACGCCACCACCAGATGTTGTGTCGGGGTGGTTTCAGAGCGTCAACTTGTAGGTGCGGAGAGTGAGGTCGTCCAGGTGCGGCACGGGATTCCAGTCCCGCTCCGGTGTGCGAACGAAGCCGAGACGTTCGTAGAGCCGGTGGGCGGTGTGCATGGAGCGCTGGCTCGACAGGACGACGTGGGTGCGGCCTTCCGTGGCGCGGGCGCGGTCGATGCAGGCTCTGACGAGGGCCTCGCCGACACCTTGCCCGCGGGCCCCGTGCTCGACGGCCAGGGCGCGGATCTCGGCCTCTCCGGGGCCGGCGATGTCGGCCATGGGACCGCCGTCGGGGACATAGGTGACGCCACCGAGCAGCTTGCCGTCGCGCACCGCGACCAGTACCTCGGCGGCGGCGGCTCGCTTCGCGACGTCCTTCAGCACGGGCAGGTACTCGTCGCCCTCGCCGTAGTCGAGGAGGCCGTCGTCGAGGTACGCGCGGGCGGTTATGTCACCGAGAGCGGCGTACTCGGCGGGTTTCGCTTCGCGGATCCGGATGTCCATGGCGCGCAGTGTGCCCCACGCACACGACGGCGGGCCGCCGGATTTTCCGACGGCCCGCCGACAGCCCTGCCCGGTGTGGGGCCTCCGCTAGTGGGAAGCTCCGGCCGTCGCCGGCGGCAGTTCCACCTCGACGCCCGGGTCGCCCGCGTCCGCCGTGTAGTCCTCCGGCTTGGTCTCGTCGACACCCTCGGGGGCCTTCGCCGCCTTCAGGACGAAGGTCAGGACCACGGTCACGACGACATTGAGGACGAACGCCGTGAGGCCGATGTAGCCGATCTCGCCGATGCCGGGGATCTCCTTCGCCGAGCCGCCGAAGTGCTTCTGCGTCGGCGAGGCCACCCCGTACGCGGCGACCGTGCCGTACACCATGCCGACCGCCCAGCCGGCCAGCAGGGCCCAGCGGTGGAACCAGCGGGTGAACAGGCCACCGACCAGGGCCGGGAAGGTCTGGAGGATCCAGATGCCGCCGAGCAGCTGGAAGTTGATGGCGACCGTCTTGTCCATGGTCAGGACGAAGACCAGCGCGCCCACCTTCACCAGCAGCGACACGATCTTGGAGACCCGGGTCTCCTCCTTCGCCGTGGCGTCCGGCTTGATGAAGTCCTTGTAGATGTTGCGGGTGAAGAGGTTGGCCGCCGCGATCGACATGATCGCCGCCGGCACCAGCGCGCCGATGCCGATCGCCGCGAAGGCCACGCCCGCGAACCAGTCCGGGAACATGTCCTCGAACAGCTGCGGGATCGCCAGCTGGCCGTTGGTGACCTTCACCCCGGCCGCGATCGCCATGAAGCCCAGCAGCGCCAGCAGACCGAGCATCAGCGAGTACAGCGGCAGGATCGTGGTGTTGCGGCGGATCACCTCACGGCTGCGCGAGGACAGGGTCGCGGTGATCGAGTGCGGGTACATGAACAGCGCCAGCGCCGAGCCCAACGCCAGCGTGGCGTACGTCCACTGGCCCGCCTCCGCCGGCACGAGCGCGCCGCGCGGCTTCCCGGTCGCCGGGTTGACCTGGCTGAACGCGTGGCCCGCCTTGGCGAAGACGTCGTCGAAGCCGCCCAGCTTGACCGGGATGTAGATGATCGCGACGGCTATGACGATGTAGATCAGCGCGTCCTTGACGAACGCGATCAGCGCGGGTGCCCTGAGGCCCGAGGAGTACGTGTACGCGGCCAGCACGCCGAAGGCGATCAGCAGCGGCAGGTCCTTCACGAACCAGTTGGTGTTCTCGCCGCCGCCGACGCCCATCACGTCCAGTACGGCCTGGATGCCGACCAGTTGGAGCGCGATGTACGGCATCGTCGCCAGGATGCCGGTCAGCGCCACCGCCAGCGACAGGCCCTTGGAGCCGAACCGGCCGCGCACGAAGTCCGAGGTCGTCACATAGCCGTGCTTGTGCGAGACCGACCACAGGCGGGGCAGGAAGGTGAAGATCAACGGGTAGACGAGGATGGTGTACGGCACCGCGAAGAAGCCCGCCGCGCCCGCCGCGTAGATCGCCGCCGGCACCGCCACGAAGGTGTAGGCCGTGTACAGGTCGCCGCCGAGCAGGAACCAGGTGATCCAGGTGCCGAACGACCGGCCGCCCAGGCCCCATTCGTCGAGGCTGTGCTCGTCGTCGGCCCTGCGCCAGCGCGCGGCGAGGAAGCCCATGACCGTGACGGCCAGGAAGAAGAAGATGAAGACGCCGAGCGCGACGCCGTTCACGCCGTCCTTCATTCCGCCGCACCCCCCTTCGCGGTCTGGCGGGCACGCTGGTCACGGCGCCACAACTGGTAGGCGGTCACGGTCAGCGCGGTGGAGATGAGCACCCACAGCATCTGGTACCAGTAGAAGAACGGGATCCCTATGAACGCTGGGTCCGCCTTGGCGAAGGAGCCGACCCACAGCATCGCCACGAAGGGCGCGACGAGACACAGGCCGATGATCACCCGGACCGGTGTCACGACCGGTGGTTTCACTTCAGGCGTTTCCGACATGCCACAGCTCCGTCCCCTCACTGATCACCTGTGTAATGCGCAGGCAATCTAGGGGACAGTGTCACGTCAGCGGAAGACCTCATCCGCATATCGGTATGTCGATTTCGGGGGCGTGGCGTGAAGACGCCGACGCGCCTAGGGCCTGTTGCGAAAGTCCCGTCGTCCGCCCGGAGGGCGGGCCGGGCGTCGCTGGGCTGGGGGCACCTCCCGGCCGAAGGCTGGGGGAGGGACTTTCGCAACAGGCCCTAGTCCTGCGGCCGCTTGAGTCTCGCCACGAACTTGTAGCGGTCCCCCCGGTACACCGACCGCACCCACTCCACGGGCTTGCCCTCGCGGTCCAGGGAGTGCCGGGAGAGCATCAGCATCGGCAGGCCCACGTCCGTACCGAGCAGGCCCGCCTCGCGCGGGGTGGCCAGCGAGGTCTCGATGGTCTCCTCGGCCTCGGCGAGGTGGACGTCGTAGACCTCGGCGAGCGCGGTGTACAGCGAGGTGTACTTCACGAGGCTGCGGCGCAGCGCCGGGAAGCGCTTGGCCGACAGATGCGTGGTCTCGATGGCCATCGGCTCACCGTTGGCCATGCGCAGCCGCTCGATGCGCAGCACCCTGCCTCCGGCCGTGATGTCGAGCAGCTCGGCGAGCCGCTCGTCGGCGGTGATGTAGCCGACGTCCAGCAGCTGCGAGGTCGGCTCCAGGCCCTGGGCACGCATGTCCTCGGTGTAGCTGGTGAGTTGCAGCGCCTGCGAGACCTTCGGCTTGGCGACGAAGGTGCCCTTGCCCTGGATGCGCTCCAGCCGGCCCTCGACGACCAGCTCCTGAAGGGCCTGGCGCACGGTGGTGCGAGAGGTGTCGAACTCGGCGGCCAGCGTGCGCTCGGGCGGGACGGGGGTGCCCGGCGCCTGGGTCTCCGTCATGTCGAGCAGGTGCTTCTTCAGGCGGTAGTACTTGGGCACGCGCGCGGTACGGACGGTGGCGCCATTCTCGTTCTCCGCACTGCTGACGTCGGTGCTCATGCTCTGCCTTCCCGGCTCCGGGTGCCCAAGCGACCGACATGCCCATCGGCCACGGCTCACATCGTGGCACGGCTCAGCGCGTCGGGCCCCACCCGCACGCTCCGTGATCTCCTCTGTATACCGTTGTGATCCCCCTTGGTCTAGTCCAAAGCCGGGGTCACCGGGCCTCATACCGACCTCATGCCGGCCTCAGATGCCCTGCCAGTCCGGCTTGTTGGCGTAGGTGTGCCGGAAGTAGTCCGCGAGCTTGAGCTTCGACGCGGCGGCCTCGTCGACGACCACCGTGGCGTGGGGGTGCAGCTGGAGCGCCGAGGCCGGGCAGACGGCCGCGACCGGCCCCTCGACCGTCGCCGCCACCGCGTCCGCCTTGCCCTCGCCGGTGGCGAGCAGCACCAGGTGACGGGCCTCCAGGATGGTGCCGATGCCCTGGGTGATGACGTGGTGCGGCACCTGCTCGATGTCGCCCTCGAAGAAGCGGGCGTTGTCGATGCGGGTCTGCTCGGTGAGCGTCTTGATGCGCGTGCGCGAGGCGAGCGAGGAGCAGGGCTCGTTGAAGCCGATGTGGCCGTCGGTGCCGATCCCGAGCAGCTGAAGGTCCACGCCCCCGGCCTCGGCGAGCGCCCGGTCGTACGCCTCGGACGCGCCCTGCACGTCCTCGGCGGTGCCGTCCGGGCCCATGAACGCGTCCATTGCGACCCCGAGCGGTTCCAGCACCTCCCGGCGGAGCACGGACCGGTAGGACTCGGGATGCTCGGCGGGCAGTCCCACGTACTCGTCGAGCTGCGCTATTCGCGCCCGCGAGGTGTCCACGGCCCCGGCCTGCACCTTGGCCGCCAGGGCCCGGTAGACGGGCAGCGGGGTCGAGCCGGTGGCCACGCCCAGCAGGGCCCCGGGCTTGCGTCGCAACAGCTGTGCCATGGCCTCGGCGATGAGCTCGCCGCCCGACTCGGCGTCCGGAACGATGACAACTTCCACGCTGGGGCCTGCCGATCTGTGTGGTTACCGGTCAGTGTGGTTTAGACCAATCGAAAGAATGGTACCGCGCACACCCTGACCCCGTCAGCGAGCCCCCTGTGACGGCACGGCTACGCAGCGGCCTCCGTCGCCGGCCTCACCCGGAACCCGGGCGGCACTATCGGAAATTGCCATGGCCATCTGGCCCCGTACGTGACCCGGGCGGGCTAGGCTGCGAAGCGCCAAGTTGCAACAACTCCCGACGCATGGACACATCTGCTGGTCTAGTCCACAATGCGTAAGGACGCATTCTTCCGTCTTCCCCGCACAGGAAGGCGGACCGAGGAACCGGAGCTCTCTGCCCTGACTGCCCCGGATCCTCATCCATCGGCCGACCGGGACCGCACACCCCACGGCCGTTGCTGCTCCGGGCTGCGGTGCCGGGAGGGTTGAGGGTCCCTCCCAGGCGCCGCGGCCCGCGGGTGTTTTTCGGGCAGGTCCGAGCCCCCGGGTACGCTCGCAGACGTGCCCTCCATGAACGAACTCGTACGCCAGCACACCGCCCTCGACGACTCCGACCTCGAGTGGCTCCACCTGCTGGTCTCGGAGTGGCAGCTGCTCTCCGACCTCTCCTTCGCGGACCTGGTCCTGTGGGTCCCCACGCGCGACGGCACGCGGTACGTCTCGGTGGCCCAGATGCGCCCCAACACCGGCCCGACCTCCTACCAGGACGACATGGTCGGCCATCTGGTCCCGCGCGGCCGGCGTCCCATGCTGGACGCGGCGCTGGACGAGGGCCGGATCGTGCGCGAGGGCGACCCGGAGTGGCGCGAGGAAGTCCCGGTGCGGGTCGAGTCGATCCCCGTACGACGGGAGGGGCGGGTCCTCGGAGTCATCGCCCGCAACACCAATCTGCTGACCGTGCGCACCCCGAGCCGCCTGGAGCTCACCTACCTCCAGAGCGCCTCCGACCTGGCGCAGATGATCGCGGCCGGCTCCTTCCCGTTCCCCGACCAGCAGGTCGACATGGACGCATCGCCGCGCGTCGGCGACGGCCTGATCCGGCTGGACGCGGATGGCATCGTCCAGTACGCCTCGCCGAACGCCCTGTCCGCCTACCACCGTCTCGGGCTCGCCGCCGACCTGGTCGGCCAGGAGCTGGGCACGACCACCGCCGAACTGGCCCCGACCCGAGGCCCGGTGGACGAGGCGCTGGCCAAGGTCGCGAGCGGATGGGCGCCGCGCGAGTTCGAGATCGAGGCCCACGACGGCGTGATCCAGTTCCGGGCGATCCCGCTCAAGCCCAAGGGGACGCGCATCGGTTCGCTGGTCCTGCTGCGGGACGTCACCGAACTGCGCCGCCGCGAACGCGAGTTGATCACCAAGGACGCCACCATCCGGGAGATCCACCACCGGGTGAAGAACAACCTCCAGACGGTGGCCGCTCTGCTCCGCCTCCAGGCCCGGCGCATCGACTCCGAGCGCGGCCGGGAGGCGCTGGAGGAGGCCGTGCGGCGGGTCGGCTCCATCGCCATCGTGCACGAGACGCTGTCCCAGAACCTGGACGAGCGGGTGGAGTTCGACGAGATCGCCGACCGGGTGCTCGCGATGGTCGCCGAGATCTCACCGGGCAAGGTGACCGGCAGGCGCAGTGGCCGCTTCGGCATACTCGACGCCGAGGTCGCCACCCCGCTGTCCATGGTCCTGACCGAGATCCTCCAGAACGCCCTGGAGCACGGCTTCCGCGAGGGAGACACCGGAACCGTCGAGGTCTCCGCGGTCCGCGGCGGCACCACCAAGGAGGCCCGCCTCCTGGTCACCGTCCAGGACGACGGCGTCGGCCTCCCCGACGGCTTCGACCCCCACCGCTCGGGCAACCTGGGTCTCCAGATCGTACGGACCCTGGTGGAGGGCGAGTTGGGCGGCACCTTCGACATGGTCCCGGCGCCGCAGCGGGGGACGCGGGTGATCCTCGACATTCCGGTGCTGGCGCAGAAGTAGGCGCGGACGCGGCAGAAGCCGGCGCGGACGCGGCGGAGGCACCCCGGACAGCATTGAGCCCCGGACCACAAGTGATCCGGGGCTTAAGCTCGTTGCTGCTCTACTAAGCGCATCGGGGGTACTGCGCGCTGCGGCTCGGGGGCGGGAGATGCGTACTCGCTGTCTACGAAGTAATGCCGTAAGGCACACGCGCCGCCAAGCTCAGGCTGTCAGCAGGGGTGGGTTGTCAGGCGGAGGCCTGACGAGCCCGGTTGCGGGCGGCGCGGCGCTTCATGGCACGACGCTCGTCCTCGCTGAGACCACCCCAGACGCCGGAGTCCTGGCCGGACTCGAGCGCCCACTGCAGACACTGCTCCATAACCGGGCAGCGACGGCAGACGGCCTTGGCTTCCTCGATCTGCAGCAGCGCAGGACCGGTGTTGCCGATGGGGAAGAAGAGCTCGGGGTCTTCCTCGCGGCAAACGGCGTTGTGACGCCAGTCCATGGCTGCTACCTCTCCTTGGTATTACATGCAGATTGCTTGTGAATGTGAACGCTTTCACGAATCCCTCAACAAGTGAAGGGCCGACCGCCGAGTCTTCCCCGGCGTGGTCCTGTGTCTGAAGAGGGGTTCCGGTGATCAGTGGAGGCCGGTGTTGCGGGCCGTCCCGATCGCCACGTAGAGACTCGCAAACCTCAGCGGCGGATACAACCCCTTCCGGAAAGTTTTTTTTGATTCCTCGGTGTCGACTAGGTCACAGCCGTACTTCCATGGGGTGGACCCTGGTCTAAACGTTCGAGTGAAAGGACTTTGGCCCGTTCCGCTCACACAATCACACGCAGTGCACGGCGTACGCCTGTGAACGTCACGCTGGTACGCAGTCCCAGGTGGTCGCCGTCCATCTGGAGGGGGAGCGGCACCTTCGAATGCAAGGTGAAGCCGTCCAGGTCGTGCAGGGAGGCGGCGTGCTTTCCGTAGGGTCCACGCTCGGGGGACGAAGTGAGCAACTGGGTGCCATACCGGGCAACCGCGGCTGTGGACAGACGACTGAGACCGAGTACGTCGAGGCCTTTATCGAACGAGGCCTTAGGCGACGTGTACATCGGGCGATTGCCGAGATAGGTCCAAGGCGACGTGTTCGAGACTATCGCCACGACAAGATCGGTGACCGGGTCCCCGCCGGGGTGTTCGAGCGTGATCGTGCCGTGCCGACGGTGCGGCTCGCCGAGGAACTGCCGGACGACCTGACGGACGTACAAAGCGTGCGTCGACTTCTTGCCGCGCTCGCGCTGCTGCTCGACCCGGCCGACCACGCCCGCGTCGAAGCCGAGGCCCGCGTTGAACGTGAACCACCGGGAGGGGACCGCCTCGTCCTCGGTGCCGGGCGTGCCGGCTGCCAGACCGAGACCGACGACGCGCTCGCGGCCCTCGCGCAGGGCGTCCAGCAGGGCGCCGGTGGCCTCGACGTTGTCGTTGGGCAGGCCCAGGGCGCGGGCGAAGACGTTGGTGGAGCCGCCGGGGACCACGGCGAGGCCGGGCAGCCGGTCCGGATCGGGGCCGGCGTGCAGCAGGCCGTTGACCACCTCGTTGACGGTGCCGTCGCCGCCGAGGGCCACGACCAGGTCGATGTCGTCGCTCTCCGCCGCCTGCCGGCCCAGGTCCCGGGCGTGACCGCGGTACTCGGTGGTCACCGCCTCGAGCTTCATCTCGCTCGCCAGCGCGTGGATCAGCACGTCACGCCTACGTGCGCTTGTGGTGGTTGCCGCCGGATTGACCACGAGAAGTGCACGCATGGGTTGCAGGTTACCTACTGGGTGGTACTGGGCCCAGACCGAGGTAGGGATCCGGTAAGAGAAGGGGACGTGAGCCTGGACACCTGGGCTCCGGGGCGAGGGCTACTCTTCAGGGGTGAGCAGCGAGCAGAACTCCACCCACGAGACCCCCGCGGAGGCCGACGGCCCCCGTCCGCGGCGTCTGACCTACGCGGCGGCGCTGGCCGCGCTGGAGGGATCCGCGCTGGTGGTCGGGGGTGTGTGGACGCTCGTACTCGGCGTCACCGGCGACCCGGACGACCGGCAGCAGGCCGTGACCCTGGCCATCACCCTGATCGTGCTCGCCCTGCTGCCGCTGCTCGCCGCGCGCGGCCTGCTGCTGCGGCGCGGCTGGAGCCGGGGCCCCGCCGTGATCACGCAGATCATGGCACTCCCGGTCGCCTACAGCCTCCTCCAGGCCGACAGCGCCGCGATCCCGGCGGGCATCGCCCTCGCCGTCGTCGCGCTGACCGCGCTGGTCCTCCTGCTGAACCCCGCCACGACCAGGGCCCTGGGCATCAAGGGACCGGGGCGCGCGGAACGGTAGCCCTCCGGGGTTCGGCGGACCAGCCTCATCGGCTACTCCTCGACCAGCAGCTTCTCCCGTAGCTGGGCCAGGGTGCGGGCCAGGAGGCGGGAGACGTGCATCTGGGAGATGCCGACCTCCTGGGCGATCTGGGACTGGGTCATGTTGCCGAAGAAGCGGAGAAGAAGGATCCGCTTCTCTCGGGGCGGGAGATCCTCCAGCAGGGGCTTGAGGGACTCGCGGTACTCGACGCCCTCCAGGGCCTCGTCCTCCGCGCCGAGGGTGTCGGCCACCGCCGGGGACTCGTCGTCCGTGTCGGGGACGTCCAGGGAAAGCGTGGAGTAGGCGTTCGCCGACTCGAGGCCCTCCAGGACCTCCTCCTCGGAGATCGCGAGTTTCTCGGCCAGCTCGTGCACCGTGGGGGAGCGCCCGTGCTGCTGGGACAGCTCGGCCGTGGCCGTGGTGAGCGAAAGACGCAGCTCCTGAAGCCGGCGCGGCACGCGGACCGCCCAGCCCTTGTCACGGAAGTGCCGCTTGATCTCGCCGACGACGGTCGGAGTGGCGTACGTGGAGAACTCCACGCCCCGGTCCGGGTCGAAGCGGTCGACCGACTTGATCAGCCCGATGGTGGCGACCTGGGTGAGGTCGTCCAGCGGCTCACCACGGTTGCGGAAGCGGCGCGCGAGGTGCTCGACGAGCGGCAGGTGCATGCGGACCAGCTTGTTGCGCAGCTCCGCGTACTCCGGGCTGCCGTTGCTCAGCGCCCGCAGCTCGACGAACATCGCACGCGCCCCACTGCGGTCCTGGGGGTCGTGCTGCGCGCCCCGCAGGCCCGGCACGGCCTGTGCGTTCACCTCGTCGTCGTCCCGTTCGTGCTCGCTCATCGTCCCGCCCGTCGCCCTTCCCCGAGCCCTCGCCTCCGTCCGGGCCGGGGACACCCCGCTCCGCCGCTCGAGAGGCGCGCTCTGCACGGCACCTTCCCGATCCCGCTGCCCGTCGTCCGGGAAGCCGGCCTCCGCGGAGTGGTCCTCCGGGTGCGGCCTGGCCTGCTCTGGGATCCCGTCGATGCCGTCCCGCATGCGTGGGGAACCGTCCGGAGAGCCCGCGCCTCCGACCGGCAGCTCACGTGTGCCGCGCTCTTCGTCCCGCACCGGACCGTCCCCGTTCCTCACGCCGGCCCGGGTCCCGCGCCGCGCTGTTTGTAGAGGCAGATCGACACGGTCTTGTCCTCGTCGACAGCCGAGGAGACCTTGCCCGCCAGGGCAGACAGCACGGTCCAGGCGAAGGTGTCCCGTGAGGGAGCGTGCCCGTCCGTGGTCGGCGCCGAGACCGTGACCTCGAGCGAGTCGTCGACGAGCCGGAAGACACAGCTGAGCACGGAGCCGGGCACGGCCTGTTGGAGCAGGATCGCGCAGGCCTCGTCCACGGCGATGCGCAGGTCCTCGATCTCGTCCAGGGTGAAGTCCAAGCGGGCGGCGAGACCGGCCGTCGCCGTCCGCAGCACCGACAGGTAGGCACCCGCAGCCGGCAGCCGGACTTCCACGAAGTCCTGGGTCGCGGGCTCGCCTGCGATCTGGGACACCCTCACCTCCATGGTGGTACAAGCTTTAAGGGGCCGAGGGTCGCCCCTCGGGGTAACGCGACACGTGGTTCAGCGGTGACGCTATCGCGCTCCGAACGTTCCTGTCCCCGGGACCCCAACCCCCTGGCGTCACTCACAGTAAAGCTGTGGATACGCTCCGTGTCTAGAGGCCGAGCGGTCCCAATTGGGGAGAGCGCGCGCCGGGTTGACGTACCCAGACGTCAGACGCTCGAACCGTCCGGATCGGCGGCTGCTTACAGGGTCACACGAGTACGTGGTCTACGAAGCACCAGCGCCAGCTCTCTCCAGGTTCGAAGGTCCGCATCACAGGATGACCGGACTTCTCATGATGTTCCGTGGCATGCCTCCCGGGTGAGGAGTCACAGCAGCCGACGTGGCCACAGGTAAGACATTTCCGCAGCTGCACCGGGTGTGTGCCGTTCGCGAGACACTCCGGGCAGGTCTCGTTCTGCGGTTCGGGCTCCGGGTGCGGCAGCGCGTCGGCGTGCGTGCACTGTTTCATGATTGCCAGATTACGACGGGCGTGCGGGTGACCGCGCGGAAAACGAGGGCGGGCGAGGACGATGGACGTGATGCCGCTGCTGCTGCTGGTGGCGGGGAGTGCCGCGATCGCGGGGGCGGCCCGGCGGACGCCGGTGCCGGCGCCGCTGCTGCTGGTCACGGTCGGCCTGCTGGTCTCGTACGTCCCCGGCATGCCCGACTACACCCTCGACCCCGAGGTCGTGCTCCCCCTCCTGCTGCCCCCGCTGCTGTACACGTCGGCGACCGACAGCTCCTACCTCGACCTGCGGGCCCAGCTGCGGCCGGTGGCGCTGCTGTCGGTGGGATACGTGATCTTCGCGACCTTCGTCGTCGGCTGGGCCGTCTATCTGATCGTCCCCGGGATGCCGCTGACCGCCGCGCTGGTGCTGGGCGCCGTGGTGGCGCCGCCGGACGCCGTCGCGGCGACCGCCGTCGCCCGTCGCGTCGGCCTGCCCTCGCGGATCACCACGATCCTCCAGGGCGAGTCCCTGCTGAACGACGCCACCGCGATCACCGGCTACAAGGTCGCCCTCGCCGCGGCCGTCGGCGAGGGCGCCACCTGGCTCGGCGGGTTCGGTGAGTTCCTGCTCGCGGCGGTCGGGGGCGTCGGCGTCGGCCTGGTCCTGATGGCTCCCCTGCACTGGCTGCGCACGCACCTGAAGGAACCCCTGCTTCAGAACACGCTCTCCCTGCTCATCCCGTTCGTCGCCTATGGCGTCGCCGAGCAGCTGCACGCCTCCGGAGTCCTCGCCGTCGTGGTCGTCGCCCTCTACCTCGGCCACCGCGCGTGGGAGGTCGACTTCGCCACCCGGCTCCAGGAGGAGGCGGTGTGGAAGATGGTCGCCTTCGTCCTGGAGTCCGCGGTCTTCGCGCTCATCGGACTCCAGCTGCCGGTCGTCCTCAAGGGCCTCGGGGAGTACGAGGGCGCCGACGCCACCTGGTACGCGGTGGCCGTCTTCCTGGTGGTCGTCGCGACCCGGTTCGTATGGGTGTATCCGGCGACCTTCCTGCCGCGCCTGCTGTCGTCGCGGATCAGGGAGCGGGAGGCGAACCCCACCTGGAAGGGCGCGATGGTCACCTCGTGGGCCGGGATGCGGGGCGTGGTCTCCCTGGCCATCGCCTTCTCCATCCCGCTCACGGTGCACGGCGGCGGCCCCTTCCCGCAGCGCAACCTGATCCTGTTCCTGACCTTCACCACGGTGATCGGGACACTGGTGGTGCAGGGCCTGACCCTGCCCCCGCTGATCCGCCTGCTGAGGTTCCCCGGACGGGACGCGCAGGCCGAGACGCTCGCCGAGGCCAATGCCCAGGCGCAGGCCTCCCGGGTCGCCGAGCAGCGCCTCGAGGAACTCCTCTCGGACGAGCGCAACGCCCTGCCCCCACCGCTCGCCGACCGCCTGCGCATGGTCCTGGAGCGCCGCCGCAACGCCGTCTGGGAGCGGCTCGGCGCGGTGAACCCCGTGACCGGGGATACGGTCGACGACACCTACCGCCGGCTGTCCCGGGAGATGATCAGCGCCGAGCGCGAGGTGTTCGTCCGGCTGCGCGACCACCGCTACATCGACGACGAGATGCTGCGCACGCTGCTGCGCAGGCTGGACCTGGAGGAGGCGGCGGCGTACCGGGAGGCGGCATAGGTCCTGGCTGTGCGGGCCGGCCGTGGGAAGGGCCGGTCACGGGAAAGGCCGGCCGGTGACGACGGCGGCGACCGTCGTCCCGCGCGGGAAGGCGCCTTCGCCGGTGAGGATGACGAGCGCGTGGAGCATCTTGGCGACATACAGACGCTCCACGGGCAGGCCGTGGCGGTCCTCGAAGTCCGCGGCGAAGGCTTCGAGCTCCGGGGTGACGCGCGCGTAGCCGCCGAAGTGGAAGCGGTCGTCGAGCGACCAGGTGCCCCGGCGGCCGCCGAAGGCACGCTCCTGGAGCTCCGGTATCTCGGCGGCAAGGAAGCCGCCCTTCAGGACGGGTATGCCCAGGGCGCGCTGCTCAGGGGCCAGGCCGGCGGCCGTACCGGCGAGGGTGCCGCCGGTGCCGCAGGCCAGGGCGACGACATCGACGAAGTCGCCGTGGCCGCGAAGTTCCCGGCCGAGGGCCTGGCAGCCGCGGACGGCTTCGGCGTTGCTGCCGCCCTCCGGGACGACGTGGGCGTGCGGCTCGTCGAGGGCGCGGAGGATGGCGTCAAGCGTGTCGGGTTCGGCCTTGCGGCGATATGTCGACCTGTCGATGAAGTGCAGGCGCATGCCGTCGGCCTCGCAGCGGGCCAGGGACGGGTTACGGGGCCGGTCGGCCAGCTCCTGGCCGCGGACCACGCCGACCGTGGTCAGGCCGAGGAGGCGGCCCGCGGCGGCGGTGGCCCGCAGATGGTTGGAGTACGCGCCGCCGAAGGTCACGATCGTGCGGCCGGCCGCCGCCTCGATGTTCGGGACCAGCTTGCGCCACTTGTTGCCGATCAGGTCCGGGTGGATCAGATCGTCCCGCTTGAGCAGCAGACGCACGCCGTGCCTCGTGAACCGCTCGTCGGTCACCTCCCGCAGGGGGGAGGGCAGGCGGGGGCGGAGAGCGTCGGGGCTGGTCACGGGTCCATTGTCGCCCGGGACGGCCCGGTCGCTACGCCTTCAGGCGTTCCCTGATCCGCTCCCTCATCCAGCTCATCGTGAAGCCCCGCGGGTCCACCTTCCCTGGCTGCCACTCCAGGTGGCCGATGACCGAGCGTTCCGTCCAGCCGTGGTGGCGGCAGACCGCCGCGGCGGCCTTCTCGATGGCCTCCAGCTGGGCCACGGGCCAGGGGTCGTCGCCGTCGCCGAGGTTCTCGCACTCGAAGCCGTAGAAGTGCCGGTTGCCGTCGGTGTCGGCCTCGTTGTCCGGCGGCAGCCCCTTCTCGGCGATCACGGCGCGCAGCACGTCGTCGTCGCCGAGCCCGGCGTGGTTGGCGCGGCCGTAGCCGACGAGGTGGACGGTGCCGTCCTTGGTGATCACGCCGTGGCACAGCGGGCCCGGCAGCTCGGTGTAGCCGTCCCGGCAGAGGTCCACCGTCCGCTCGCTGCCCTTGGTCACCGTGTGGTGGATCATCACGCCGTGCACAGGGCCCCAGGGCCCCTTGTGGTTGCGGTTGTGGTGTTCCCAGTCGCCGACCTCCATGACGGTGAGCCCCTCGGCTCTCAGGGCGTTGAGGAAACCGCTCGCGGACATGGGTGAGGCCATGGTCGCCTCCTTCGTGCTGTGCCGGGCGGCAGCCGGCCGCGACCGCCTCGTACAGCTGCTTCTACCTAAACCGGACGTCCCGGCATACATCGTTCGCACACTGTGCGAGCCGATCAGGACAACACCCGCGATCCCGGCAAGCGGTGGGCGTGGTCCCTCTGTTTGCCCGGTGGTCCGATGATCCAATCCCGCTCGTTCGGGTAATGGCGTCGACACGCTGAGTGATGCGAGCCTGGCTGTGAGATCGATGCCCGGCGCAGTTCGGCGCCGGAGCATGACCGGGAGGGCAATTCTCTATGTCGGTAGGCGAAGAGGTCCGCGAGGAACAGAACAAGCCGCAGCAGAGTCTGAACACCGCGGCGGCGCGGAACCTGGCCACGACCACCAAGTCCGCACCCCAGATGCAGGAGATCAGCTCCCGCTGGCTGCTGCGGATGCTGCCATGGGTGAACGTCCAGGGCGGCACGTACCGGGTCAACCGGCGACTGACGTACGCGCTCGGCGACGGGCGCATCACCTTCGTGAAGACCGGCGAGCGCGTCGAGGTCGTCCCCGGCGAACTGGCCGAACTGCCGGCCCTGCGGTCCTACGACGATCAGGAGGTGCTCTCGGAGCTCGCCCAGCGCTGCCACCGGCGGGACTTCGCCCCGGGGGAGGTGATCGCCTCCTTCGGCAGCCAGAGCGACAAGGTCTACCTCCTCGCCCACGGCAGGGTCGAGAAGGTCGGCACGGGGCCGTACGGCGACGACGCGGTCCTGGGCGTCCTCGCCGACGGCGCGTACTTCGGCGAGCAGGCACTCCTCGACCCGGACGCCATCTGGGAGTACACCGCGCGCGCGGACACCGCCTGCACCGTGCTCATCCTCTCCCGCGAGGACTTCGATCAGGTCGCCGAGCGCGCCGACTCCCTGCGCGAGCACGTCCGGCAGCAGCGCTCGATCCCGCATCAGCGCACCAACAAGTACGGCGAGAAGGCCGTCGACCTCGCGGCCGGCCACAGCGGCGAGCCGGACATCCCGCACACCTTCGTCGACTACGAGGGCAGCCCGCGCGAGTACGAGCTCAGCATCGCGCAGACCGTGCTGCGCATCCACACGCGCGTGGCAGACCTCTACAACCAGCCGATGAACCAGACCGAGCAGCAACTCCGGCTCACCGTCGAGGCGTTGAAGGAGCGCCAGGAACACGAGCTGATCAACAACCGTGAGTTCGGCCTGCTCAGCAACTGCCAGTACGACCAGCGGCTCCAGCCGCACGACGGCGTCCCCGGCCCGGACGACATGGACGAACTGCTCAGCCGCCGGCGCGGCACCAAGCTGTTCCTCGCCCACCCGCGCGCGATCTCCGCGTTCGGCCGCGAGCTGAACAAGCGCGGACTCGTCCCGGAGACCGTCGACATGGGCGGCAACCGCATCCCCACCTGGCGCGGGGTGCCGATCTTCCCGTGCAACAAGATCCCGGTCACCGAGGCACGGACGAGCTCCATCATCGCCATGCGACTGGGAGAGGAGGAACAGGGCGTCATCGGGCTGCGCCAGTCGGGCATCCCGGACGAGATCGAGCCCAGCCTGTCCGTGCGCTTCATGGGCATCAATGAACAAGCCATCATCAAATACCTGGTCACGGCCTACTACTCGGCGGCGGTCCTGGTACCGGACGCGCTGGGTGTACTGGAGAACGTCGAGATCGGTCGCTGGAGGTGACGTTTCCGCACCTGGTCGCCGTGTCCCCGTCGGCCGGGACGGGTAGACCCTCCGGGTACGCGCTCAGCCGGGGCGTAAACGCCACGGTCCGCGGGCTTCGCGAGGGGGACCCATGGCCGAGTTCATGACGGGGACGAAGCGGCGCGCGGGGGGACCGCCGCGGCCCGGCGGGGTGCTGGATCCGCCCGAACGGCGAGAGTCCGCGGGGGACGACCCCCCGGGTTCGCCCGACGGGCACGAGGCCGCGGCGATCCTGGACCGGGCCCGCTCCTCGGTCGACCCCGTACTGCGCGCCGCCGTCGAGTCGTTGCCCGGCTCGATGCGGCGGATCGCGCAGTACCACTTCGGGTGGCGGCACGCGGACGGCACCCCGGCGACCGGCAGCGCGGGCAAGGCCATACGCCCCGCGCTCGTCCTCACGGCGGCCGACGCGCTGGGCGGACCGGGGGCCCGGGCGGCGTCCCTGCGGGCGGCCGCGGCGGTGGAACTGGTCCACAACTTCACGCTGCTGCACGACGACGTGATGGACCGCGACACCTCCCGTCGGCACCGGCCCACCGCGTGGACGGTGTTCGGCGACGCCGACGCGATCCTCGCCGGGGACGCCCTCCAGGCGCTCGCCCTCCGGCTGCTCGCCGGGGACCCGCATCCCGCGTCCGGGGAGGCGGCGGCCCGGCTCGCGGACTGCGTCGTCGAACTGTGCGCCGGTCAGCACACGGACACGGCCATGGAGAGGCGGGCCCCGGGCGACGTCACGCTCGACGAGGTGCTCGTGATGGCCGAGGCCAAGACCGGCGCGCTGCTGGGGTGCGCCTGCGCGCTCGGTGCCCTGTACGCGGGGGCGGCGGCGGAGGACGTGGCGGCGCTGGACGCCTTCGGCCGCCAGGCGGGGCTCGCCTTCCAGCTGATCGACGACGTCATCGGCATATGGGGCGACCCCGAGCGCACCGGCAAGCCGGCCGGGGCCGACCTCGCGGCCCGCAAGAAGTCGCTGCCCGTCGTCGCGGCGCTCACCTCGGGCACCCCGCCCGCAGCCGAACTCGCCGAGCTGTACGGGAAGCCGTACGAGGAGGGCGACACAGAAGGGATCGCCCGCACGGCCCGGGCCGTGGAACGGGCCGGCGGACGGGACTGGGCGCAGGCCCAGGCGGCCGACCGGATGGCCCGGGCGATGCAGGAGCTGGCCCGGGCGGTCCCGGATCCGGAGGCGGCGGGCGGTCTGCTGGCGCTGGCCGAGTTCGTGACCCGGCGCAGCAGCTGAGGCCGGCGCCCGTCCGCTGCTCGTCGGCTGCTCGTCGGCTGTTCCATCGGCCGTTCCGTCGGCCGTGAAGAGACCCCGGAGCCTCCGGGGCCGTGCGGCTCCTGACCCCGCACGGTCACCGGGGGCTCCGGCCAGGCGGGTCCCGCACATCCCCACGGTGTGCGGGCCCCGCCCTTCGTCTCCTACGCTGAGGAGCATGGGCGGTGAGGGACATACCTGTCCGGCTTGCGGACAGCCCGTCGAGACGGTGATCCGGCGGCACAAGACGCTGGGCGCCTGGGTCCCGCTGTGGGTGCCCGGGCCCTGCCGCAATCCCGACTGCCCGACGAATGCCGAGTCCGCGCCCGAGGAGCGGCCCACGCCTCCGGCGCCCCCCGAAAATGATCCGGCGCGGCAGGAACCCGGCCCTTAGCGTGGCCGCATGACGAAGCTGCCGTACATCCTGCACATCACCGAACGCTCCCTGTGGAACGCGGCCCGCGAACGCGGTACCTACGAGGTGTCGACCCGCGGCCGCACCCTCCAGGAGGAGGGCTTCATCCACTTCTCCACCCGCGACCAGCTCCCGCGCATCGCCGCCTTCCTGTACGGCTCCTACGAAGGCCCCGACGACCTGGTCGTCCTGGTCGTCGACCCCGGCCGGCTCGGCGTGCCGGTGAAGTACGAGGCCATGGAACCGGGCGGCGAGGAGTTCCCCCACGTCTACGGGCCCGTGCCGGTCGACGCCGTGGTGGAGGTGGAGCCCTGGGGGTGACGCGTCCTACCCCGGCGCCCTACGCGGGCGGCAGCGCGCCCGTCCGCGGGTCCCGGCCGGTCAGGCAGTAGATCCCGCCCGCCGGATCGCGCATCACCGTCCAGTGAAGGCCGTCGGCGACGAAGGAGGCGCCCAGGCGCTCGTGACGTGCGCGGCTCGCCGGGATGTCCGCGCAGGCCATATCGAGGTGCGCGGAGGTGGGCCCTTCCTCGCCGAGCCGCTGGAGCAGGACGCGGACCGGCAGGCCCGGCGGCGGCCTCAGCACCCGGAACTCCGTGAGCGAGCCCGCCAGCAGGTCCCAGCCGGTCAGTTCCGCCCAGAAGGCGGCCTCGGCGTCGTACGCGGACGGCGGCACGTCCAGGCACACCTGGTCCAGCCTGCTGCCGGCGACCACCGGCGGCCCCACCGACTCCCCGTGCCACGGCACCGCGCAGAACGACTGCCCGGCGGGCGACCTCAGTACGGCCCACCCGTCGTGCTCCGCGACCACGCCCGCGCCGAGCTCCCGGGCCGACTTCACCAGTGCCGGCACGTCCTCGGCACAGAGATCGAGATGCGCGCCGCCGTCTCCCGCGCCGACGCCCTGGAGCTTCACACAGGGGTCGGTGTCGTCATCGGGCTCGAGTGTCACGAACTCGCCCCGCCTGCCCCGGGGTTCGGACAGGCGGGTCCCGGTGACGGCCGTCCAGAACTCCCGGGCGCGGTCCAGGCGCCCGGCCGGCCGGTCGACGAAGGCATACGTCCAGCGGATGTTCACGCGTCCGTCCGCTCGATGAACCGCAGCATGTTCCCGGCCGGATCGCGGAACGCGCAGTCGCGCATGCCGTACGGCTGGTCCGTCGGCTCCTGGAGCACCTCGCCGCCGGCCTCCTCGACCCGCGCGTACAGGGCGTCGCAGTCACGGGTGGTGAAGATGACCCCGCGCAGCATGCCCTTGGCGAGCAGTTCGGCCATCGCCTGCCGGTCGGCGGGCGAGGCGTCCGGGTTCATGCCGGGCGGCTCCAGCACGATCTCCACGTCCGGCTGGAGCGGCGAGCCGACGGTCACCCACCGCATCCCTTCGAAGCCGACGTCGTTGCGGACCTCCATGCCCAGGATGTCGACGTAGAAGTGGAGCGCCTTGTCGTGGTCGTCGACGGCGATGAAGCACTGCTTGAGTTTCAGGTCCATGTGCTCACGCTAGTTCGGGGCGGCGGGCCACGCTGCCTCAGCTCATGGCCCAGATGTAGGGGTCGTGTTCGGCGGGGGCGGGGGCGGGGGCGGGGGAGGGGTGGTGCGCGGGGGACTGGATGCCGGAGTAGGCGGCGAGGGCCCTGCGTACATCGGTTTCCGTGATGGACAAGGGCTCGTCCGACGCTGTGCCAGACCGCGCGGCCTGCAACCGGGCCAGCGCCGCGGCTTCGTCCAGCAAATCGATGGCGGCGCCGGGCAGCGACTGGTCGGGAACATGGCCGCGGGCCAGGACGGCGGCGGCCAGCAGGGCCTCGTCGCTGAGGGCGGCGTTGTGGTGAGCCTCCAGGCGCTTTCGGACCGTACGGAGGATCTCCCGCACGTCGTCTTCCGGCGGCTCCTCGACAGGCACTGGCTGGACGAACCGGTCGAGTCCGGGGTCCGGGTCCCGCCGCTCGTATTCCGCGCGGCCGCAGTCGCCGAAGACGAGGACGCCCGGGGCGTCGAGCAGCGGGCGGAACAGGGCGAGCGGACTGGTGGTGCCGTCGGGGAGGTGCAGGGCGGCGAGGGCGCCATTGAGGTAGAGGATGAGGTTCGGACTGTTACTGACCTCGTCCAGAAGTTCGGTGATCAGGGCGGCACCCTGGGCCCGGCGCTGTGAGTCAGCGAGGACGGAACCGAGGTCGAGGGCGCGGACGGTGCGGTTCCGTAGCGAGGTTGGCACGAGTCCCTCGGTGATTGTGTTTGCGACACCCGCGGCCACAGCCTCCTTTCCGACGCCCGGGGCGCCGATGAGGAGGGGGGTGTTGCGCTGATGGCGGCTGAGGATCTGGATCACTCGGCCGATCTCGTGGGAGCGGCCGACGACCGGGCCACTGTCGAGCGTCAGAACGCGGGTGACTGTGTCGAGAAGGCGGCGGGGTGCGGCCTGCGCGGACCTGGTCTCCGACTGGATGATCGACTGTCGCACACGACTGAGGTCCACCCCGTTCGCACGAAGGACCCTCACCGCAGTGCCGCCGTCCTGGGCGATCAGGGCGAGGAGGATGTGTATCGGCTCCACGCTTGCCTGGCCGAGCCGGTCGGCCTCGCTGGGCGCCTCTTGGACTACCGCTTTTGCCTCGGAACTGAAGGGAAGGTGTTTCGGAAGCTGGTCCTTGCCCAGACCGAGGGCACCCACCACTCCACCGCGAATCTGCGCGCTGGAGATACCAAGGAGATTCTCGATCTCCGAGCCGGTTCCTGATTCGCCGGCTGCTGCGATCAATCCCAGCAGGAGATGCCCCGTATCGATGACACTGTGCTTGAGTTCACGGGCTGCGCGGTCCCCGCAAACCACCACATGCTTCGTGTCATCGCTGAACCGTTCGAAATCAACCACTCCCCGCCACCTCTCCCTCGGCCTCCGCCAGGTCCCCCCGAGCCCTCCGCGTATGCGGATGCTCCGCCCCCAGCACCCGCTCCCGCTCCGCCACCAGTTGCCGCAGCAGAGCCACCGCCTCGTCCCGTGCGCCGGTCAGGGCGAGGTTGCGGGCCAGGATGTGCCGGGTGCGCAGGGTGTGCGGGTGCTCGGCGCCCAGCACGCGGCCCCGGTCGGCCAGCAGTACCCGCAGCATGCCGATGGCCTCCTCGCGGTGACCCGCCTCGCCGAGGTTGACGGCGAGGAACTGCCGGGTGCGCAGGGTGTCCTCGTGGTCGGGGCCGAGGAGCCGTAGCTGGTCGGCGAGCAGCTGCCGGAGCAGTCCGGCGGCCTCCACCGGGGTGCCGGCGCCGCCCAGGCTGTGCGCGTAGGACTGGCGGGTGCGCAGGGTGTCGGGGTCCTCGGGACCGAGGATCCTGATCTGTTCGTCGAGGATCTTCTGAAGCTGACCGGCCGCGCCCTTCCAGTCCCCGGCCTTGCCCTGCTCCACCGCGCCGACGTGACGTCTGCGCAGGTCGGGACCGGCGGTCGCGGCGAAGGCGCGGTTGATGCCCAGGGCGATCCGGTGCGCGGTCCCGGCGCCGCGGTTGAGCGGGGTGGGCAGGCCCTCGGCCTCCATGATCGCCCGCAGCCGCTGGTAGAGGTCGTCGACGGTGAGCAGCTCGGGCCCGCCGACCACACCATCGCGCAGCAGCCGCATGAACCGGCCGGAGAACGCGGTGTGGTCCTCCTCCGGCAGCGCGAGGGCGACCTGGTCGCGCTGCGCCGAGGTCAGCACATAGGTGCCGGCCACCTCGAGCTGCCCGATCCGCTCGGCCTCGCCGCCGGAGAGGGAGTCGGAGACGGCCCGGCCGGAGAAGCAGCAGTCGAGGACGACCACCTTGGTCTCGGCCGGGCTGTCGAGCACGGCGTCGCGCAGCTTGTCGTACTCGAGGGAGTTGAACTCCGGCGCCGCCCACTCGCTGTCGGGCAGCGCCAGGTACAGCTCGTGGCGTCGGCCGCTGACCAGCCCGTGCCCCGCGTAGTACACGAGGAGCAGGTCCTCCGCCTCGGCCACGGCGGCCCGCAGCCGCCCGCCGACGGTCCTGAGATCGCCCTCGTCGAGCAGCATCGTGCAGTGGCTGTCGGGGACCAGCCCGTAGTACTGGTCGGTGAAGAGGCCCGCCAGGTCGGTGATCGTGCGGTGCACGGCCGGGAGGTCGGGCAGAGCCGGGTCGGAGTAGTGGCCGGCGCCGATCAGCACGACCCGGGAGCGGTGGGGGTCGGGGAGGCGCACGTCAGTCCCGCACGCTCTGCTCCGGCCCCTCCTCGCGGGCCTGCCGCAGGAGTTGGGCCACGTCCTCGGTGTCGACCCGCTTGGCGTCGATCTCGACGACGCGCCCGCCGTCCAGCTCGACCTTCAGACGCACGTCGCTGCGGCGCGGCTGGGCGATCCAGGTGCGCAGGCAGGAGGCGAGCACGGTCAGCGGGCCGCCCGCCCCCAGCAGCACGGTCACTGTGTCCAGGGCTGTGCCCAGCTGTCCCGGCGCGGGTGCGCTTCCGGTCAGCCGGACCTTCCCGGCGAGCGCCGGTTCGCCTCTGAGCCAGTCGGTCAGCGACTCGGCGTCCTTGACCGGGTCCTGGCTCAGGACGGAGATGAGTGCGGTCGCCACGGCTCCCCCGTTTCCGCTCAATGACCTTGCAACGACCTTGATCGGCAAGGCTGTTGGGAAGAGACCAGTGTAAGCCGGGAGGGGTGGGTGAGGGGTGGGTGAGTGCCGGTCAGTAGGGGCGGCGCCGGGGCCGGGTGAAGGTGCGGGCCACGCAGGACGGGATCACCGCGGTCTCCTCGTGCGAGCGGGCCCGGTACGCGCTCGGGGTCTCGCCGACCAACTCGGTGAAGCGGGAACTGAACGAGCCCAGGGAGGTACAGCCCACGGCGAGGCAGACCTCGGTGACGCTGAGGTCACCGCGGCGCAGCAGGGCCTTGGCGCGTTCGACGCGGCGGGTCATGAGGTAGCTGTACGGCGTCTCCCCGAAGGCCTTGCGGAAGCTGCGCTGGAAGTGGCCGGGGGACATCAGGGCGGTGCGCGCGAGCTCGGCCATGTCGAGGGGCTCGGCGTACTCGCGGTTCATACGGTCGCGGGTCCGGCGCAGGCGGACGAGGTCTTCGCGCGTCACCCCGACAGGATGGCACGGCGGGTGCGCCTACGGTGCGCCTCACTTCGACGGACCCTTCGCCTCCAGTTAGCCGGGCGTTGGCCCGCGGTTGCTTCCCTCAAGGGATGGACCACATCACGTTCCTCGTGGCGGTCGTCATCGTCACGGCGCTGGCCTTCGACTTCACCAACGGATTCCACGACACGGCGAACGCTATGGCCACGTCCATCGCCACCGGCGCGCTCAAGCCGAGAACCGCGGTGCTGGTGTGCGGTGCCCTCAACGTGGTCGGCGCCTTCCTGTCCACGGAGGTCGCCAAGACGATCTCCGGCGGGATCGTGGACGACACCCTCGTCACCCCGGGGATGATCTTCGCGGGGCTGGTCGGGGCGATCCTGTGGAACCTGCTGACCTGGCTGGCCGGGTTGCCGTCGAGTTCCTCGCACGCGCTGTTCGGCGGGCTCATCGGGGCCGTCTGGGTCGGTGCGGGGTCGCACGGCGTGCACTTCGACAAGGTTGTCGAGAAGATACTGATCCCGGCCGTGGCTTCGCCGGTGGTGGCCGGCCTGGCGGCGCTGATCGCGACCTACCTCGCCTACAGGCTCACTCAGCGGGCCCGCAAGGACTCGGTCACCAAGGGCTTCCGGCTCGGGCAGATCGCCTCGGCCTCGCTGGTCTCCCTCGCGCACGGCACCAACGACGCGCAGAAGACCATGGGCGTCATCACGCTGACCCTGATCTCGGCGGGCGCGCTGGGCCATGACGCGGGACCGCCGGCGTGGGTGATCGCGTCGGCCGGGCTGGCCATCGGCCTGGGCACCTACATCGGCGGCTGGCGGATCATCCGGACGATGGGCAAGGGCCTCACCGAGATCCAGTCCCCGCAGGGCTTCGCTGCGGAGACGGCCTCCACGACCGTCATCCTCACCTCCGCCCACCTCGGCTTCGCCCTGTCCACCACCCAGGTCGCCTCCGGCAGCATCCTCGGCGCGGGCCTCGGCCGGCGCCTGGCGGAGGTCCGCTGGGGCGTCGCGGGCCGGATGGTGGTCGCCTGGCTGGTCACCCTGCCCGCCGCCGCACTGGTCGGAGGGCTCGCCGCGAGCGTGGTCACGCACGGCGGGAACCTCGGCACGGTCGTCGTCGCGCTGGTCGGCGTGGCCCTCGCCGCGGGCATCGTTGTCATCTCGCGCCGCAACCCGGTGGACGCCGGCAATGTCAACGACCACCACGAGGTCAACGTCCGCCCCACGGCACCGGCCCACGTCGGCACGGCCGCCTGACCCAGGAGACTCGAGATGCATCTGGACTGGAACGCACTCGGCCAGGTCACCGCGGTGAGCATCGGCGTCACCGTCGCGGTGGTCGTCGTGTTCGCCCTCGGCGTCCTGGGCCTCGCCCGCTTCGAGAGTGCCCGCGAGGAGGGCGGAGGCACGGAGGGCGGAGGCACGGAGGGCGGCGGCGCGCCGGCCCTCGGCATGGCCCAGGCCGGCCTGTGCTTCCTCGCCTGCGCGGCCGTGGTGGCGTACGGCATCTGGCTGATCGTGCCGCAGTTCCACTGAGACGGGAGCAAGGATGACGAGACGGGAGCAAGCATGACGACGCCGCCCCTGCTGACCGAGCCGGCCGACCTGAAGGTCGACTACACCGATCCCGACGACCCGGTACTCGTCCGCCCCGACGGCAGTCCGATCGACACCTGGCGCGAGAACTACCCGTACGCGGACCGGATGGAGCGCAAGGAGTACGACTGGCACAAGCGGCTCCAGCAGATCGAGTTGCTGAAGCTCCAGAGCTGGATCAAGGCAACCGGGCGCCGGCTGGTGATCGTCTTCGAGGGGCGGGACGCGGCCGGCAAGGGCGGCACCATCAAGCGCTTCACGGAGCACCTCAACCCGCGCGGCGCCCGGGTGGTGGCGCTGGAGAAGCCGACCGAGCGCGAGCGTGGGCAGTGGTACTTCCAGCGGTACGTGGAGCACCTGCCGACCGAGGGCGAGATCGTGATGTTCGACCGCTCCTGGTACAACCGGGCGGGTGTCGAGCGGGTCATGGGCTTCTGCACGGACGACGAGTACCGGCGCTTCATGCGCCAGGCGCCGCTGTTCGAGCGGATGCTGGTGGACGACGGCGTCGACCTGGTGAAGTTCTGGTTCTCGGTCTCCCAGAGCGAGCAGCGCACCCGCTTCACCATCCGACAGGTCGACCCCGTACGGCAGTGGAAGCTCAGCCCCATGGACCTGGCCTCGCTGGACCGCTGGGACGACTACACCGCCGCCAAGGTCGCCATGTTCCGCGAGACGGACACCGGGCACGCGCCCTGGACCGTGGTGAAGAGCAACGACAAGAAGCGCGCCCGGGTCGAGGCCATGCGCAGCGTCCTCGCCCGCTTCGACTACGCCGACAAGGACGAGGAGATCGTCGGCCGCCCCGACCCGCGCGTCGTGGGCGCCGCGGCGGGCCTCCTGGAGGCCGGGGAGGACGACGACGGCGACCGCTGAGGACGCCGAAGGGGCCCGGTCGACCGTCCGACCGGGCCCTGCCTCGTCCTCAGCGAGTCTCCGCCGCGGCTGCCTCGGGGGGCGCGAGAGCGGCCTGCATCGCCACCCCGTCCACGTAGTGCTTCTCCTTTACCGCACCGTCCTCGACCAGGACATGGTCCGCGAGATCGACGTCGACCGCCGCACCGGCCACGTCAACCCGGCATCGTGCGCCGACTCGCCGCTCTGGGACGGGAGTTGAGCGGCCCGCAGTACGGTGGAGCCGCGCGGGCCACACGCCTGCGTGAACGGCTCCAGCACACGGTCGTCCTCGCGGTCGAGCGGGCCCGCACGAGCCTGAGCCGTCGTCGCGGGTCCGCACCCATCCGTGGCCGGGCGAAAAGGACCGCACCCGGTCCGGGAGGCGCGCCGGGGTTGGCGCGGCCTGTGGACCGGGTGCGGACGGGGAGACGCTGCAACCGACGTAATCGCAGGTCAGAAGGCATGATGCGATATCAGGCCTTCTTGGTCTCCCAGAAGATCTTGTCGATCTGGGCGATGTAGTCCAGCGCCTTCTGGCCCGTCGCCGGGTCGGTGGAGCCCTTGGCGGCCGAGAGGGCCTTCAGGGTGTCGTTGACCAGCTGGTGCAGCTCCGGGTACTTCTCGAAGTGCGGGGGCTTGAAGTAGTCGCTCCAGAGCACGGAGACGTGGTGCTTGGCGAGCTCCGCGCGCTGCTCCTTGATGACGGTGGCGCGCGCCTGGAAGTGCGGGTCGTCGTTGGCGGCCATCTTCTCCTGGATGGCCTTCACCGACTCCGCCTCGATGCGGGCCTGGGCCGGGTCGTACACGCCGCAGGGCAGGTCGCAGTGCGCGCTGACCTTGACCTTGGGGGCAAACAGGCGGGAAAGCATGGAGCATTCCTTCCTCGTGATCGTCTTCTCAGGTGGGACATTACTCCCTGAGGGACGGGTTTTCGCGAGTGCCCCCTTGGGCTTAGGACAAAAGTCCGGGGTGAAACTGAGACTGGTGGAGGAACGGACCGGGGAGGTGCCGGGGATGCCGGAGCTGTCGCAGGAGACCGAACGGGGGAGGGCCGCTCCGCCCTTCGGGCTGGCCGAGGTGACCGGCCCGTCCATGGTGCCCACGCTGTACCACGGGGACCGGCTCGTGGTGCACTACGGCACCAGGATCAGGCCGGGGGACGTGGTCGTCCTGCGCCATCCCTTCCAGCAGGACCTGCTCGTCGTCAAGCGCGCGGTGGAGCTGCGCGAGGGCGGCTGGTGGGTGCTCGGGGACAACACGTTCGCGGGAGGGGACAGCACCGATTACGGGGTCGTGCCGGAGGACCTGGTGCTTGGACGGGTCCGGTTGCGGTTCCGGCCGCTCAAGGCCGGTCAGCGCTCGCCGCTGGCGGTGGCTCGCTGGGCGCTGTCGGCCGCGAGGCCGGTCTTCTCCGACCGGTCGGCCTCCAGGCGCTTGCGGGCGCGGTAGGCGGCCACGTTGGCGCGGGTCGCGCAGCGGTCCGAGCAGTAGCGCCGGGAGCGGTTGGTGGACGTGTCGAGGTAGGCGTTGCGGCAGGGTGCCGCCTCGCACAGGCCGAGGCGGTCGACGCCGTACTCCGTGAGGTGGAAGGCGAGGCCCATCGCGGCGATCGCCGCGTAGCCCGCGGTGGCGTTCGACGGGTGGTCGGTCAGGTGCATGTGCCACAGCGGGCGGCCGTCCTCGTCCCGGTAGTCGTGCCCGGAGATCTGCGGGCTCACCGGGAACTCCATGAGCAGGGAGTTCAGCAGGTCGACGGCCAGGGTCTCGTCGCCGGTGTCGGCCGCCTCGAAGACCGCGCGCAGCCGGGCGCGGACCGAGCGGAAGCGCGTGACGTCCGCGTCGGTGGTGCGGCGGGCCGCGGAGGAGTTGGCGCCGAAGAGATCGCGGACCGCGTCGACCGAGGTCAGGGTGTCCTTGCCGCGGACCGGTTCCTCGCTGTTGACGAGACGCACCGCGTAGTCCGAGTAATAGGCCAGTTCCACTTGTAGTCCTTACGGAGGCACTCTATGGTTTGGGATGCGGTCGGGTAATAGCCGGTCGTACTTCCAGGGTATTACGCGGGCGAGGGGAGACGGGGTTTCCATGACCACCAGTACCGGAACCGACTGGGCGGCCTGGCAGGAGAGCTGGGACCGCCAGCAGGAGTGGTACATGCCGGACCGCGAGGAACGCTTCCGCATCATGCTCGACATGGTCGAGGCGCTCGTCGGCACCGCGCCGCGCGTCCTCGACCTCGCCTGCGGCACCGGCAGCATCACGGCCCGGCTGCTCGCCCGGTTCCCCGGCGCCACCAGCGTCGGCGTCGACCTCGACCCGGCCCTCCTCGCCATCGCCGAGGGCACCTTCGCGGGCGACGAGCGGGTCACCCTTGTCACGGCCGACCTCAAGGACCCCGACTGGCCGGCGAAACTGCCGTACGACTCCTACGACGCCGTCCTGACCGCCACGGCCCTGCACTGGCTGCACAGCGAACCCCTCGCGGCCCTCTACGGTCAGGTCGCGGGACTCGTCCGCGACGGCGGTGTCTTCATGAACGCGGACCACATGATCGACGACACGACGCCCCGGATCAACGCGGCCGAGCGCGCCCAGCGCCACGCCCGCATGGATCAGGCCAGGGCCGCGGGCGCCCCGGACTGGTCCGAGTGGTGGCAGCTGGCGGCCCAGGACCCGGTCCTGGCGGGGCCGACGGCCCGTCGCTTCGAGATCTACGGCGAGCACGCCGACGGCGACATGCCGCCCGCCGCATGGCACTCACGTGTCCTGCGGGAGAAGGGCTTCGGCGAGGCCCGGGCGGTGTGGTGCTCGCCGTCGGACACCCTGCTGCTGGCGCTGAAGTGACCGTCCGGGCGGCCGGCGGGCGCTGAGCGACCCGCGCGCATGCCGAAGGGCGGTACGGACGATCCGTACCGCCCTTCTCTCAGCGGAGCGTCACAGCAGCTTGGAGCGGAGTGTCACAGCACCTTGGACAGGAAGGACTTCGTCCGCTCGTGCTGCGGGTTCGTCAGGACCTCGCGGGGGTGGCCGGACTCGACCACCACACCGTCGTCCATGAACACCAGGGAGTCCCCGACCTCGCGGGCGAAGCCCATCTCGTGCGTGACGACGATCATCGTCATGCCGTCCTCCGCGAGATCCCGCATCACGTCGAGCACCTCGCCGACCAGCTCGGGGTCGAGAGCCGAGGTCGGCTCGTCGAAGAGCATCAGCTTCGGCTGCATCGCCAGCGCCCGGGCGATGGCGACGCGCTGCTGCTGACCGCCGGAGAGCTGGGCCGGGTAGTGGCCCTTGCGGTCGCCGAGGCCCACCCGGTCGAGGAGCCGCTCCGCGCGCTCCCGGGCGACCGCCTTCGACTCGCGCTTGACCTGGACCGGCGCCTCCATGACGTTCTCCATCGCCGTCATGTGCGGGAAGAGGTTGAAGCGCTGGAACACCATGCCGATGTCCCTCCGCTGCGCCGCGACCTCCTTCTCCTTCAGCTCGTAGAGCTTGTCGCCCTTCTGCCGGTAGCCCACCAGGTCGCCGTCGACGTACAGCCGGCCGGCGCTGATCTTCTCCAGGTGGTTGATGCACCGCAGGAAGGTGGACTTGCCGGAACCGGACGGGCCGATCAGGCAGAACACCTCGCGCGGGTTCACCTCCAGGTCGATGCCCTTGAGGATGTGCGCCAGACCGAAGGACTTGTGCACACCCTCGGCCCTGACCATCGGCGCGCCGCTGCTCGGCGGCGTGATGTCCTTGCTGAGACCGGTCATCGGGCCACCTCCGGACGGCGGAACGAACCGAACATGCGGAGGTTCTTCTTCAGGCGCTGGAACGGGGTCGGCGGCAGGTTGCGCGTCGAACCACGGGCGTAGCGGCGTTCGATGTAGTACTGGACGATGCTGAAGATCGTGGTCAGGAACAGGTACCAGATACAGGCCACGAAGTACATCTCGACGACCGCCAGCGAGGCGCTGGAGACGTCATTGGCCTTCTTGATCAGCTCGGGGAGCTGGACCGCGTAGGCCAGCGACGAGGTCTTCAGCATGTTGATGAACTCGTTGCCGGTCGGCGGGATGATGACCCGCATGGCCTGCGGGAGGATCACCCGGCGCAGCGTCTGGCCCTGGGTCATGCCCAGCGCGTGCGAAGCCTCCGTCTGCCCCTCGTCGACCGACTGGATGCCGGCGCGGACGATCTCCGACATGTACGCGGCCTCGTTCAGGCCGAGACCCAGCAGGGCCGTGAGGACCGGCGTCATCACCTGGTTCATCTCGTCCTTGTAGAACCCCAGGTTCAGGACGGGGAAGACGAGCGAGATGTTGTACCAGAGCAGCAGTTGGACCAGGACCGGGGTGCCGCGGAAGAACCAGATGTAGAACCAGGCCACGGTGCTGGTGACCGGGTTCGACGACAGCCGCATCACGGCGAGGACCACGCCGAGGGCGACGCCGAGCACCATGGCGAGCACGGAGATGTACAGCGTGGTCCAGGCGCCGGACACGATCTCCGGATCGAAGACGTAGTCGGGGATGACGCTGTAGTTGATCTTCGCGTTGGAGAATGCGATCCCGATCATCGCCACGATGGCGATGACCGCGACGCCGGAGACCCAGCGGCCGTAGTGCCGCACCGGAATGGCCTTGATCTGCTCCGGCGGCAGCGACGGTGCCGGAACCTTGTCGACGATGTCAGTCACAATGACAGCCCTTCAGTGTTGCCCGAGGCTGTTCAGGAGCCGCCGTTGATCTTCGACTCGGTGACGGCGCCCTGCGTGACGTTCCACTTCTCCAGGATCTTCTGGTACTCGCCGCTCTTGATGATCGCGGCCATGGCGGCCTGGAGGGCGTCCCGCAGCTGGGTGTTCTCCTTGCTGACCGCGATGCCGTACGGACCCGCCTCGATCTGGTCGCCGACGACCTCGAAGTCCTTGCCGCCACCGGAGGTCTTCGCGTTGTAGGCCGCCACCGGGAAGTCGTTCAGGTCGGCGACGGAGGCGCCCTGCTTCAGACGGAGCAGCGCCTCGGGGTCGGTGTCGAAGGTCTGAAGGTCGATGGCCTTCTTGCCGTCCTTCGTGCACTTCTTGTTCTGCGCCTTGGCGATGCCCTCGGACGTGGTGCCCTTCTGCAGGGCCACGACCTTGCCGCACAGGTCGTCGAGCGACTTGATGCCCTTCGGGTTGCCCTTCTGGACCAGGATCGAGGTGCCGGCGGTGAAGTAGTCGACGAAGTCGACGCCGTTGCCGACCTTCTTGCCGTTGTCGGAGTTGATGCCGTTCTGGCGGTCCTTGGTGTCGTTCATCGCCGACATGAGCACCTGGAACCGCTTGGCCTGGAGGCCCACGATCAGGTTGTCGAACTTGCCGTTCTGGAACTCGAACTTCACGCCCAGCTGCTTGCCGAGGGCGTCCGCGATGTCCGGGTCGATGCCGACGGCCTTGCCGCCCTGCATGACCTCGACCGGCGGGTACGCGATGTCGGACCCCACCTTGACGACGCCCGCCTTGCGGATGTCAGCGGGGAGCTTGGCGGCGAGGGGCGCCGAGGAGGAAGCGGAGCTGGAGTTGTCCGAACCGCTCTTGTCGGTGTGGTCACCGCAGCCGGTGAGCAGCAGAGCGCCCGCGACCGCGGTCGCACCGACCGCGGCCAGGCGGGAGTGCGCGGCGCTCGTACGACAGGTGGAGCTTGCGGTCATTGTGGGTTCCTCCGGCGGATGGGTGGAGATGCCGATGCGTCGACGAGAACACACACCTTCGGGTGTCGCGACCTCGTGGGTTTACCGCATCCTGCCATTCGGACTACGCCGTTCAGGTGACTGATTATGTCAAAATCGGATAACGGGTGACCCCCCGAACCACATCAGGTCGGCACATCCTCGGCACCTCATCACCCGGTATCTGCGGGAGTCCAGCCATCCGGCCGGAAAATCTTCGGTGCATCTCATGATGTGGCCGGTGCTTGAGGCTACGACCAGGCCCCGTCGAGGGCCGCGATGTGACCTTGGACCTAATGGACTCGTCGTCGGTGCCATCCGTCCGGTAAGAAGGTTCTTTACACCCCTCATCCGGGGCTCAGGGCGCGTGTGCGGCGCGCCCGTCGTGTACGCCCGTACGTATCAGTGAATCGGGCCGTACACGGTCCCGCCCACCCCTCACCAGGAGTGGTCAACCCTCAACTCATGATTACTTAAGGGGTAAAACAAAGTGGCAGCGGAGATCGTCAATCCTCGCAGCGACAGCAATACGGACCAGGACGGCGGGGCCGAGCCCCTCGATTCCTTCGATCCGGCGTTCGCGCTGCACCGCGGCGGCAAGATGGCCGTGCAGGCCACCGTGCCGGTCCGTGACAAGGACGACCTTTCCCTCGCGTACACGCCCGGTGTGGCGCGCGTGTGCACCGCGATCGCGGAGAAGCCCGAGCTGGTCGACGACTACACGTGGAAGTCGTCGGTGGTCGCCGTCGTGACCGACGGTACGGCCGTGCTGGGGCTCGGGGACATCGGTCCCCAGGCCTCCCTCCCGGTGATGGAGGGCAAGGCGATCCTGTTCAAGCAGTTCGGCGGCGTGGACGCGGTGCCGATCGCGCTCGACTGCACGGGCGTGGACGAGATCGTCGAGACCGTGGTCAGGCTCGCCCCGTCCTTCGGTGGAGTGAACCTCGAGGACATCTCGGCACCCCGGTGCTTCGAGATCGAGCGGCAGCTCCAGGAGCGGCTGGACATCCCGGTCTTCCACGACGACCAGCACGGCACGGCCGTGGTGACGCTGGCGGCGCTGCGGAACGCGGCGCGGCTGAGCGGGCGGTCGATCGGCGACCTGCGGGCCGTCATCTCCGGCGCCGGCGCGGCCGGTGTCGCCATCGCCAAGATGCTGGTCGAGGCCGGCATCGGGGACGTCGCGGTCGCCGACCGCAAGGGCGTGGTGTCCGCCGACCGCGAGGACCTGACCTCCGTCAAGCGCGAGCTGGCCTCCTTCACCAACAAGGCGGGCATCAGCGGGTCGCTGGAGGACGCACTGGCCGGCGCCGACGTCTTCATCGGCGTCTCCGGCGGCACGGTCGCCGAGGCGGCGGTGGCCTCCATGGCGGAGGGTGCCTTCGTGTTCGCGATGGCCAACCCGAACCCGGAGGTGCACCCCGACGTCGCGCACAAGTACGCGGCTGTCGTCGCCACCGGCCGGTCGGACTTCCCGAACCAGATCAACAACGTGCTGGCGTTCCCCGGGATCTTCGCGGGCGCGCTTCAGGTGCGGGCCTCCCGGATCACCGAGGGGATGAAGATCGCGGCGGCCGAGGCGCTCGCCGCGGTCGTCGGGGACGACCTCGCCGCCGACTACGTGATTCCCTCGCCGTTCGACGAGCGGGTGGCTCCCGCGGTGACCGCGGCGGTCGCTGCCGCTGCTCGGGCCGAGGGCGTTGCCCGTCGGTGAGCTTGAATGGCCCCGCCCGTTCGGGCGGGGCCATTTCGTGCCCACTCGAACGGGCGGGCTGGGACCGCCGGGCCGAGGTTGAGATCATTGGGCCGAGTCGGCAAGAGGGCATGTGTCACAGGGCCCTGTGGTTCCGCCGGCCCCGCCGGGAACCTATCGTCGAGCCCATGTTCGCTGTCTACGCCGCCCGAATCGACCGCGACCAGCCGCTTTCCGGCCTGGAGTCGGGGGAGCGCCCGGCCCCCGAGGCCCGTCCCGGCTGGAGCACGGTCAACGTCAGGGCCGCCTCCCTCAACCACCACGACCTCTGGTCCCTGCGCGGCGTCGGCCTCGCCGAGGACAAGCTGCCGATGATCCTCGGCTGTGACGCCGCCGGCATCGACGAGGACGGCAACGAGGTCGTCCTGCACTCCGTCATCGGGCAGACCGGCCACGGCGTCGGCCCGAACGAACCCCGCTCCATCCTCACCGAGCGCTACCAGGGCACCTTCGCCGAGCAGGTCGCCGTGCCCACCTGGAACATCCTGCCCAAGCCCAAGGAACTCTCCTTCGCGGAGGCCGCCTGTCTGCCCACGGCCTGGCTGACGGCGTACCGGATGCTGTTCACCAACGCGGGGGTACGGCCCGGTGACTCCGTCCTGGTCCAGGGGGCCGGCGGCGGTGTCGCCACGGCCGCGATCGTGCTCGGCAAGGCGGCCGGTCTGCGGGTCTTCGCCACCAGCCGGGACGAGGCCAAGCGGAAGCGGGCCCTGGAGCTCGGAGCCGTCGAGGCGGTCGAGTCGGGGGCGCGGCTGCCGCAGCGGGTGGACGCCGTGATCGAGACCGTCGGCGCCGCCACCTGGTCCCACTCGGTGAAGTCCCTGCGGCCGGGCGGCACGATCGTCATCTCCGGTGCCACCAGCGGCGACCGTCCCTCACACGCCGAGCTGACCCGCATCTTCTTCCTGGAGCTGAAGGTCGTGGGCTCCACGATGGGCACCAAGGACGAGCTGGAGGACCTGCTCTCCTTCTGCGCCGCCACCGGTGTCCGCCCCGTCATCGACGAGGTGCTCCCGCTCGACCGCGCCCGCGAGGGCTTCGAACGGCTGGCGTCCGGCGACCAGTTCGGCAAGATCGTCCTCACCAACGGCTGATCCTCACTTCTGCGCCTCGCGGCTGACCGACGGCCGGTCCGGTTTCCGGGCCGGCCGTCGCTGTTTGTCAACCATGGTTGACGTGAGAGGTGGTGTCAACCTATGTTGACGTCATGACCGAAGCAACGGATCTCGCCGAGCGTGCGGGCGACCGCGATCCACGGGTCGGGCTGCGGGCCGTCGCCGCACTGCGCAGGCTGCTGGAGCAGCTCGAGGCGGTGCAGGTGCGCAGTGCGCGCAACCAGGGCTGGTCGTGGCAGGAGATCGCCGCCGAACTGGGCGTCAGCAGGCAGGCCGTGCACAAGAAGTACGGGAGGCAGTGATGTTCGAGAGGTTCACCAAGGACGCGCGGGAAGTCGTACGGGGGGCGTTCGAGCACGGGGAACGCGCGGGGTCGCAGTCCGTTGGCGCGGAGTATCTGCTGCTGGCCCTGCTCGACCGGGAAGTGAGCCGCGCCTCCTTCGCGCTGGCCGCGCTCGGACTCGCGGAGCGCAAGGCCTCCGTGCGGGAGGCGCTGGCCGAGACGCGGCGGCGGGCAGGTCTGTCCCGGGCCGAGGCGGACGCCCTCGCCGGGCTCGGGATCGACGTCTCGGAGATCGTCTCCCGGGTCGAGGAGGTGCACGGCGTCGGGGCGATGTCCGGCGACCGCCAGGACAAGGGCTGGTGGTCGGGCCGCCGCTCCTTCAGCCGGGACGCGAAGGACGTCCTGGAAGGGGCGCTGCGCGTCGCGGTCGCCCGCCGCGACCGCCACATCGGCGACGAGCACCTCCTGCTCGCCCTCACCACCCGTCCCGGCGTACCCGCCGAGGTCCTCGCCGACCACGGCGTGACCTTCGAGTCGCTGACGAGGGTGCTGTACGGCGACGGCGAGGCGAAGGCGGGCTGACGCCCGCCCCTTTCCTGCGGGCGCGCTCAGACCTTGGGCCCCCGCAGTATCGCCCCGATGTGTGCCGCCGCCGTCGACAGGTGGCGGCGGGTGTCGCGGAGCTGGTCACCGGTGACGCCGTGGTCGCGGGCCGCGTCCCGGATGTCGTCCCGGAACCGGTCGAGCAGGCGGTCCAGATCGCGGGCGGGGTCGCCGGTGGTGTCCTCGTGGGCCCAGGCCGGCTCGTAGTCGGCGGGGAAGCCCTCAGGGGTGTCGGAGTACTCCGGGGTGGACTTCCCCGTGCCTGCACCGGTCTCGGTGTCCGTGCGTCCGAAGCCGAAGTCCTTGCCGAACTCGCTGAATTCCTTGGTGAGTTCGGAGAGGCCCTCCCGGACCCCCGTCGGCCAGTCCCCCCGCGCGAAGTGGTCCTGGACGTGCTCCTGGACGCGGCGGGCGATGCGCTGCACCTCCTCCTGGGCCTGGGCCCGAGCCCGTGACTGCGCCTCCTGGGCCTGGTGGCGGGCCCGCTGGGCCTCCTCGCGGGCCCGGCGGCTCTCGTCCTTGGCGCGGCGGGCCTGCTCCTTCCACTCCTGCTTGACCCGGCGCATCTCCTCCTTGGCGACGCGCCAGGCCTCCTTGTCCGGCCCGCCGTACTCCCCGAAGGGGCCGTGGTCCCCGGTGCCCGCCTTGCCGCCCCGCCGGGCCTCGGAGGCCGCCGCCCGCATCTCGCGCCGCAGATCGCCCGCCGCGCCGCGCACGTCGGCCCTTATCTCGGCGGCGAGTTCGGCGACCGACTCGCGGATCTCCAGCTCCAGGTCGGCCAGCTCACCGCTGCGGTCGGCCAGCTCCGTGCGGCCGGCGTCCGTGATGGCGTACACCTTGCGGCCGCCTTCCGTGGTGTGGGTGACCAGGCCCTCGGCCTCCAGCTTGGCCAGCCGGGGGTAGACGGTGCCCGCCGACGGTGCGTACAGCCCCTGGAAGCGTTCCTCGAGGAGCCGGATCACCTCGTAGCCGTGGCGCGGGGCCTCGTCGAGCAGCTTGAGCAGGTAGAGGCGGAGGCGGCCGTGGGCGAAGACGGGGGGCATGTCAGAGCACCTTCTTGTCGGTCGTGCCGTCGGCCGGGGCGCCGCTGTCTGCGTGGCCGCCCGGGCCGGAAACGGAATTGTCCCCCGAGTCGTGCTGTGGTCCGGCCGGTGGGGCGTCCTCCTCGTCGTCCCTGGGCGGCCGGCGGAGCAGGGCGATCGAGCCGGAGACCGTCGTGGCCCTGAGCTTGCCGGTGCCCGCGCCGAGCCGTCCGGTGACCTTGTGGGCGCCCCACTGGCCGTGCACCCGGAGGCCTTCGAAGGCGTTGGAGATGCTTCCGCTCGCGGTGTTCGCCTCGACGTCGGCGTCGGCCGGGTGCGGGAGCCGGATGGCGATCTCACCGGAGACACTGGTCAGTCTGACGTCGGTCGGGCCGTCCGGATCGAGGTCGATGATCATCGAGCCGCTGACCGACTCGGCCCGCACGGAGGAGCCCGAGGCCTCCACCACGGTCAGGTCTCCGGAGACGGAGTTGAACCGCAGGTCGCCCGTGACGGCCTGTGCCTCGAGGTTGCCGGACACCGTTTCCGCGTGCACCGGGCCGGAGAGGGAGACGAGCGTGGTGTCGCCGGTGACGCCCTTGACCGCCGAGGGCCCGCGGAGCCCGGAGACGACGGCCCCGGCGCCGATCACGCCGACCTCCACCCGGGTGTCCGCCGGGACCGCGAGGGAGACGACCGCGCTGCGGCGCCAGCCCTTCCGGTCCAGCCACTTCAAAAAGCCCTTCCAGGGCAGGTCCTCGTAGGCCACCGTGAGGGTGCCGCCCTGCTGGGTGACCACCAGGGGTGGGCCCTCGATGTCCGTGACCTGGAGGCGGGCGGAACCTTCGTCCGTACCCACGACGTTGACCGTTCCGTTGACGACGCGTACGTGCAGATCGCGGACGGGGGTGTCGAAGGTGAGCTTGGTGGGCTCGGCGACGGACCACTCGGACATGGTGTGACCTCCTCGCAGGGACGCGACACGCCATATCGCGTCTTCTGAGAAACACGATATATCGTGGCCGTGGGAAGTCAAGTCACCCGTTTGAGGGCATGTGAGGGCATGGCTGACACCGGGCCCCGTCCTCGGCGGCCCGGTGGTCGGTGAGGGTGCTCCTCGGCGGACCCGCGGCTACTCGTCGTCCTCGTCGTCCAGGCGGGCGAGCCAGGTCGCCAGTCGCTCCACCGGGACCTCGAAGTCCGGGTTCAGGTCGACGAACGTGCGCAGCTGCTCGGCGAGCCACTCGAAGGTGATCTCTTCCTCGCCGCGCCGCTTCTCCAGTTCCTCGATGCCTCGGTCGGTGAAGTACATGGCTGGTGCTCCGTGGTGAGTACAGGGGTAGGGGGGCTCCCGCGCGGGAAGAACCCTCTCCCTGCGGGAAGGAGAGGCGCCGGCTTCCCGCCCGGGAAGCCGCGACAGGACAGGAAAAGGATAGGCGGAACGAGTGCGGGATCGGCTGCCCGGCGGGCGGGCCGCCCATGGGGAGACGGGGGAACGGGGGAGTGGCATGGGGCACGAAGTGACGCGGGTGGCGCGGATCGAGCTGCCGGACGGCACACCGGTGTGGGCCCGGATATCGGGGGCCGAGGAGCTCGCCGTGCCGTCGGGAGAGCTGTCGTACACGGACACCGGGTTCGCCGAACGGGTGGAGGCGAGCGTGGAGAGCCTCCACTCGCTCGTCACCGGTGTCGCGCGCTCGCTGGCCGGCCCGCTGCGCGCGGTGCGTCCGGACGAGGTGAGCGTCGAGTTCGGGATCGAGCTGACCGCGAAGGCCGGGAAGGTCGTCGGGCTGCTGGCGGACGGGGAGGCCAAGGCCGGCATCACGGTGACCCTGACCTGGAACGGCGGAGGCCCACCGGACCCGGCGGCTCCCGGATCCGCCCCGGAACCGGCCTCCCGCGCGGAGGACGGGGGCGACCCGGGCGCCACCACGCCTCCGGCCGCCCCCCGTGCGCCTCACGACGGATCGCCGCCCGGCAGCGGCGGAGCCACCCGCGCGGGTGTGTCCACCGGCGCCCCGGCGCACGGGGGCGCCCCGGACGCCCGCGGTGGTGGCGGGGCATGACGAACGGATACGACGGGGGCGCACCGGGCGGTTCCCATGCCGCCCACCATGCGCTGCGTGAACTCGTCATGGCGGCGACCGTGCGCATTCATCGCACAGGTGTCGGGTATGCCCTGGACGAACCCGGCAGCTTTCTCGGCAGCGGATTCTTCATCGCCCCGAACTGGGTTCTGACCTGCGCGCACGTGGTGAACGGCGGGGAGGGGGACGAAGTGGCGGTGGTCTACCAGACCGGCCCGGGCCAGGGCCCGTCCGCCGTCCCCGGTCAGGTGGCGGCCACCCTCCCGGAGCACGTCGAACGCTTTGTGCCCGGCAGCTGGCCGGCTCCCGACCTGGCCCTCGTCCGGCTCCGCGAACCCGTCGACCACGACTGCGTGTACGTCTCCGAGCGGCCCGCCGCGCACTACGGCGAGGGCAGGGTGTTCTACGCGGGCTGGACGGTGACCGGAGGCCAGTTGCAGATCCTGGACGGGTTCCTCTCCGTGCAGGGGACCATCGGCGGCTGGTCGGCGGGGGCACAGATGCGACTCGGGCACAACGACCTGCCGCCGGGCGTCTCGGGCGGCCCCGTCATCGACCCGGTGCGCGGCGAGGTCATCGGCGTGCTGAAATCGCGCGCCGACCACGGGACGGGGGGCACCTCCACCGGGATCGAGCGCCTGCGGACGTTACAGGTGCCGCCGGACGCCGTCAGGACCGAGCACGACGACGTCTACCAGACGGTCTTCCACGCCCACGACCGCTACCACCGCGACCGGCAGCAGCCCTCGGACTCCCGGCGCCCCACCTGGGCCGACCTCCAGGCGGAGCTCGGCGCCCGCCCGGGCCGGACACTCGGCCCCGACGAACGCAGCGAGCTGCTCGGCCGGCTCGCCGACCTGCCGCCGCCGGCCACCACCCGCGGCCTGCTCGACATCCTCGACTCCCTGCCGAACTTCCAGCTCCCCACCCTGGTACCGGCTCCCCGCGGCTGGCGGGACGGCCTGGGCGTGCTGTACGAAAACGCGCGGCAGGACGGGGTGCTGAAGCTCGTACTCGACTACGCGATGCAGGTGATGGCGGCCGAACGCCCGGCCACGCCCAGCCTGCTGGACGCCGAACAGGCGTTGTGGGAGTGGGTGAAGCAGGCGTCGACGGGCCTCGACAGCGGCTACCGCAACGGCCTGGCCCGGCGCCGCGCCCAGTGGCTGGGGCTGCGCCGCCGTTCCCCCGCCGTCCTGGTCGGTCCGCCGGCCCCCACCCTCGGCACCCCGTCGCCGCCGCTGGGGGAGCCGGCCCGGGAGCGGCCGGGTGACGCCGGGCCGCGGCTGTCCGTGCTGCTCGAAGTGCTGCCGAGGGGCTGGGAGCCCGAGCGCTGCGACTGGTCGGTCTCCGTGACCGCCCCGGAAGGCGACGTGATCCGTCTGCACGAGGCCGAGCGGACCTCGCTGGAGGAGCTGCCGGCCCGGGCGACCGCTCCGCTCGCCGAGGCCTTCCGCCAGTGCGACGAGCCCGGGCGGCCGGCGGTCCTGCACGCGGCCCTGCCGCACCTGCTGCTCGGCCTGGCCGTGGACGACTGGCGGCTGCGGCCCGACGGCCCCCCGCTGGGCGCCGAGCGGCCGGTCGTCGTGCGCTGTTCCGACCGCGATCAGCTGCCGGGCGACGGCGAGTACGGGACGCCCGGCGCCGAGTGGGGCGCGGCCGGGGACGAGGACCCGGAACGTCAGGACCGCTGGCGCCGGCTGCACGCCCACGACGCCCTGACCGAGGTGCTGGACTGCGACGACGGGGTGCGCGAGCCGGTGCCGACCGTCGCGGAACTGCGCCGTCTGCCGCCCCGTACGGTCCCGGTGCTGTGCCGCTACGGCGACCAGCGTTACGAGGACGACGCCGCCGCGCTCGGCAGGATCCTGCACGCCGGCTTCGGGGTGGTCCTGTGGCGCCGCTGGCGGAGCCAACCGGACGCCGTGTGCGGGGAGTTCCACCGGGGAACCAAGCAGGTCGTCGACGACGGGGCGGGCGCCGTGTTCCTCCCCGACCTGGTGCACGGGCTGCGGGTGAAGCGGCACGCGGGCCTCACGGAGGCCTACTGGGCCGACGGCATCGCACTCTTGTACGACGATCCGCACCGGCCCCTGCCCGGCGCCGGAGATCTCCTGGAGGCCCCCTGATGCGACGCGCCCCGAGCACCCCTCGGCCTCTTACCAGCTTTCCTGCGGATCGATACCGTGATGCACGTTCGACGGCTGCCATGGCGGACGAGTGACGACGAGGACCGGACCATGACCGAATCCAGTGAGTGGCTCATCTACCGAGGCGCCGGAGAACCCCACGACGGAATGAGCCGGCTGCCCCCGCCCCCGCCCTGGCGGGACTTCGCAGGCCGGGACACCGCGGGCGACGGCGACGGCTCCCGGGACCGCAGGCTGGGCGCGCACCGGCACCTGGCGGAACTCCACCGGCCCGGCGCCGAGGAACTGGAGATGATCAACGCGGCGCTCTATCTGCGCCGCCCCCTGCTCGTCACCGGCAGCCCCGGCGCGGGCAAGAGCACGCTGGCCCACTCGGTGGCGTACGAGCTGGGCCTGGGCGACGTACTGCGCTGGTCCATCGTCAGCCGCTCCACACTCCAGGACGGCCTGTACCACTACGACGCCATCGCCCGGCTCCAGGACGTCCAGATCGCCGCGCAGGGAGATGGGGGCACCTCCCGCTCGAGCGAAGCCGAGAGTGGGGGAGGGACGGCGGCGGGCAGCCCCGGAGCCGTCGAGGCCATCGGCAGCTATATCCGCCTCGGTCCGCTCGGCACCGCCCTGCTGCCCTCCGGCACGCCGCGCGTGCTGCTCATCGACGAACTCGACAAGAGCGACATCGACCTGCCCAACGACCTGCTGAACGTCCTGGAGGAGGGCGAGTTCGAGATACCCGAGCTCCAGCGCATAGCCGACCGGCTGCCGGACGGCGAGGCCGAGGTGCTCACCGCCGACGGCACCAAGGTCCGTGTCCGCGACGGCCGGGTGCGCTGCCGGGCCTTCCCGTTCGTAGTCCTCACCAGCAACGGGGAACGGGACTTCCCCGCCCCGCTGATGCGCCGCTGCATCCACCTGGAGCTGGGGCGCCCGGACCACAACCGGCTCGCCACCTTCGTACGCGCCCACCTCGGCGACGAGGCGGCCCGCGCGGGCGACGACCTGATCACCCGCTTCCTGGAGCGCTCCCGCGGCGAACTCCTCGCCGCCGACCAGCTGCTGAACGCGATCTACCTCACCGACGCGGCCGCCCCGCCCAGCCGCGACCGACTCGCCGACCTGCTCATCCAGCGACTCGACCGTCCGAGGTGAGGCGCTGATGCCCGAGGCGCACCGCACCGGTGATCCGATCGCCGAACTCGTCGCGCGGTTGCGGCAGGTCGGGCTCGATCCGGATGCCGAGGCGCTGAGTGACGCCCTGTGGCTGGCCCGCTGGGCGCGCCCGTCGGAAGTGCCGGACCCGGACGGGGAGCCGCGGGGCGGCGCGGAAGACCGGCCCGGTCGTCCGGGGGATCCTTCGCCCACCCGCCCTCCGGTGCCGGCGGACCAGGACACCCCGCGGCCCGAGCCGCCCGCGCCGCCGGCGTACGGCGTCCGGGCCGACGGAAGCGTGCCCCTGTACCCGCCGACGCGCGGCGGGGCTCGACGCGCGCGTGCGCCGGGCCGCGCGTCGGCACTGCCGGTCGGGGTGCCCGCCGCCTCCGCGCTGCCCGCCCCGCTCGAACTCCAGCGCGCCTTACGGCCGTTGCAGGGCTACCGCAGCGCCGCACCGCCGCTGCACAAGGAGCTGGACGAGACCGCGACGGCCGAACTCAGCGCACGGGCAGGGGGTCTGGTGATGCCCGTGCACCGGGCCGTGACCCGCGGCGACACCCGGCTGCAACTGGTGCTGGACGCCTCCCCGTCGATGCGCGTGTGGGACCGCATGTTCGCGGAACTCGAAGCGGTCTTCGCACAGTTGGGCGCCTTCAGGGACGTCCTGGTCAGCCATCTGCACGAGGGGCCGGACGGTGAGCCGGTGGTCAGCCGCAGCCCGGACGCGCACACGGCCCCGCTGCACGCGGCGGACCGGCTCAGCGACCCCACCGGCCGGCGGATCACGCTCCTGGTGAGCGACTGCGCGGGCCCCCTGTGGCGCAGCGGCCGGGCCCACCGGCTGCTGCACCAGCTGGCCCGGCAGGCCCCGGCCGCGGTGCTCCAGCCGCTTCCGCAGCGCCTGTGGAGCCGCACCCGGCTGCCGGTGACGTACGGCGAACTCACCCGCGGCGCGATCCTGGGCGGCGCCGCCGCGCTGCGGGTACGCACCCCGGCCGGCGCACCCGTGGAGCCGCGCGGCGGCCTGCCCGTCCCCGTGCTGCCCCCCGAGCCGGTGGCCCTCGGCGCGTGGGCCCGGCTGCTGTCCGGGGCCGGCGCCGCTCCCGTCGCCGGTGCCGTGGGCTGGGTGCGCCCCGATCAGCCGCCCGCCCCGGCCGCGGGCCCCGCCGGGCAGCGCTCCTGGGTGCAGCGCCTCGGCCGCTTCCGCTCCACCGCCTCCCCGGCCGCCGGACGGCTCGCGGTCTGCCTGGCCGCCGCCCCGCTCTGCCTGCCGGTGATGCAGCTGGTCCAGCGGACGATGCTGCCCGACTCCGGCCCGTCCGAGCTGGCCGAGGTGCTGCTCAGCGGCCTCCTCACGCGTGCGGGCGACAGCCACGGCGACGACGGTGCCCAGTGGTACGAGATGGAACCCGATGTGCAGGAGGCCCTGCTGTCGACGCTCGGCAGGGACGAGGCGGTGCTGGTCCTCAAGCACTGCTCGGAGTACATCGAGCAGCGTTACGGCAAGGGCGGCGCGAACTTCCCCGCCCTCGCCCTGGCCCAGCTCGGCAACGGCGGCGCGGGGCGGCCGTACGCGCCCGGCGGCTCCTACCCCGGTGACCACGGCGACGCGACGCTCGTGCCGCAGCCCTTCGCGGAGGTCGCCGTGCGCGTGCTGGAGAGGTTCATGCCGCTGCCCGATCAGTTCGCGGCCTACGGCAGCCGTACGACGCCCGGTCCGGCCGGTTCCCGCTCGACGCACCGGGCGGTCACCCGGGCCCGTTCACTGATCGCGCGGTTCGACGACGAGGGCATGGTGCAGGACCTCATCGACGCCGTACAGCTGCTGCGTGGCGCGACCGAGCACGAACGGCCCGCCGGCTCCGACCCGGAACTGTGGGCGGAGTACGCGCAGGCAACGCTGCGGCTGTGGGAGGTACAGGGCGGCGCCGACCTGCTACGGGAGGCGGAGCAGGCCGCGGAGCGGGCCGTCGCGCACCCGCACGCGCTGCGCGAACGGGCCGTCCTCGCGCGCGTGCTGCACGCGGCCGCCGTCGACCGCAGGCGGCGCGGGGACCAGCACGGCGCGCTGGACCTGCTCAGCCGCGCCGACCGCGAGTACGCGGTGGCCTGCGCGGCCCCCGACCTGGGGCAGGCCGAGGCGCTGAAACTCACCCTGGAGCGCGTGCGCGCCCTGGAGACGCAGTGGCGCCTGGGCGGTGACAGCGCGTTGTTGCAGGGCGCCGTCGGCATGCTGGAGGCGTTCGCCGACGCCTGGCCGGACCGCCGTAGGCGCCCGCCCGAACTGCCGCTCGCCCACGGCCGGATCCTGCTCCGGCTGGCCGACGCCACGGCCGACCCCGAACAGGCCCGCGGCCACGCCGAGCAGGCCGCCCGGTCGCTGCGGGACGCGCTGGAGACCGCCGCCGAGGCCGGCACCGTGCCGGCGCCACGTGAGCAGGTGCGCATCCGGCTCGACCTGGTCGACGCGCTGCTGACCTCGGGCGGCTCCCTGGACGAGGCACAGGACCGGGTCGACGAGGCGCTCCGGCTCACCCGCGAACGGGCGCTGCGGTCGGAGCTGCTGGTGCGCTCGGGGCGGATCGGCGTGGCACGGCACAGCGAATCGGGCGACCCGCGCGAGCTGCGGGTGGCCGCCGAACGCTTCGAGCAGGCCGCCCTGGGGATGCCCCGGGACGCGCCCATCCACGCCGAGGTACTCGCCGAGTGGGGCGGGACGCTGCTGCGGCTCGCCGACCTGGAAACCGGCTCCCGGGCCCTCGGCCCGCTGTCCCAGGCGATCCGGGTGCTGCGCGAGTGCCGTACGGAGACACCACCCGGTGACCCACGGCTCGCGGGCCGCCTGCTGTCGCTCGGGCGGGCGCTGATGGCCCGCTACGGCACCCGCGGCGACCCGGTCGACCTGCGCGAGGCGGAGCACCTGTTCGGGCTGGCGGCGGCCGAGGCGGACGACGCGCTGTCGGCCGCGCGCTGTCTGCTGGCGCTCGGGCAGGCACACTTCGAGGCCTACCGGAGCCTTGGCCGGCCCACCCGGCTGGACTCGGCGGTGGACGTGTTCCGGGACGCCGCTCAGGCCGCGGGGGACGCCGAGGAGGAGGCCGAGACCGAGCGCCGACGGCTGGCGGCCGTGGAGTTGCGCGCTCAGGCGCACCACTGGCGGGGTAGGACCTATGAGGCGGCCGCACGCCCGCGTGCCGCCCGCGAGGCCTACCGGACGGCTCGGTCGGAGTGGCAGCGGATGCCGGAGGACACCGTCGGCTCGGGCGAGCCCACCGCCGAGGACACGGCTCGCAGGCTGGCGGAGCTGGAGTGACGACGCATGACTGGGACGAGGGGGAGACCATGAGCGTGGAGTCCGCGGAGCCCGGGCGGGGCGAGCCGCTGCCGGACGTACTGGCCATGGACCTGGCCGAGTTGAGGACGGTCCAGCACCCCGTGCTGCGCGAGGTGCTGGAGGACCTGCGGGAACGGGCCGCTCAGCCCGGCGAGATGCTGTGGGGGTTCAACAGCTCGTTCTGAATCGCTCCGAGCAGGGGCGGGATCCGGTCAAATCCCTTTGACGACAGGTCAGTTCAGTTTGCACGAGGTCCGGTCGGGAATGCGGCCATTCGACGGCCGAAGGCATGGGGGTGGCGGAGTGTCGTACGGCGTTGCTCCCGTTGCCCCGTTCCCCTTCCGGCAGTTCATCGTGAAGATGCACGGCCGCTGCAACCTCGCCTGTCGCTACTGTTACCTGTACGAGGGGCCCGACCACTCCTGGCGCGACCGCCCCCGGGCCGCGTCCTCCGCCGTCCTGGACCGCACCGCGACCCGCATCGCCGAGCACGCGAGCGCGCACGGCCTGACGGCGCTCGCCCTCGTCCTGCACGGTGGCGAACCCCTCCTGGCCGGCGCCGGCACCCTGGCCCGCTTCGCCACCCTGGTCCGTGACCGCGTCCGGCCCGGTACGCCGGTCCACCCGGTGCTCCAGACCAACGCCACCCTCCTCACCGAGCGGCGCCTCGCCGTGCTGGCCGCCGCCGGCGTCCGCGTCGGCATCAGCCTCGACGGCGGCCTGCCCGGCCACAACGCCCAGCGCGTCGACCACGCCGGACGCCCGTCCTGGACCGCCGCCTCGCGCGGCGCCCGCCTGCTGGCCGACCGCTTTCCCGGCTCGTACGCCGGCATCCTCACGGTCGTGGACCCCACGCTGGACCCGGTGGAGACCTACGAGTCACTGCTCGACCTGCGTCCCCCGGCGCTCGACCTGCTGCTGCCGCACGGCAACTGGTCGGCCCCGCCGGCGCACCTCGGCGAGGAACGCCACGGCCGGTGGCTGTGCGCCGTCTTCGACCGCTGGTGGAACGCGGGACGGCGGGAGACGAGAATCCGTCTGTTCGAGGCGTGCATAGCCCTGCTGCTCGGCATGCCCGCCGCCACCGAGGCCCTCGGCCTCGCGCCGTTCGAATCGGTCGTCGTGGAGACGGACGGATCGATCGAACAGGTCGACTCCCTGAAGTCCTGCTACGAGGGCGCGGCAGAGACCGGTCTCGACGTCTTCCGGCACGGCTTCGACGACGTACTGCGCCACCCGGCGGTGGCGGCCCGGCAGGCGGGCGAGGACGCGCTGGCCGCCGGATGCCGCGCCTGCCCGTTGCTCCGCGTGTGCGGCGGCGGCCAGTACGCCCACCGCTACCGGGCCGGACACGGCTTCGCCAACCCCTCCGTGTACTGCGCGGACCTACAGCGCTTCATCCGGCACGTGGCGCGACGGCTCACCGAGGACGCGGCACGTGTACCGGCCGCCTCCTCGGCCGAAGGAGGCACCCCGTGACACTTCCGTCGCTGCCCGGACACGCCCTCACCGAGCTGGGCCGCACCGGGGGCAGCAGCGAGACCCTCGCCCTCCTGGCCCGGGACCAGGACACCCGGCGGCTCCTCGTCCTGCGCGCGGTCCTCGACGGGGCGAGCGAGGCCCGGACCCGCTCGGCCGGCGCGCCGCAGCGGCTGCGGGAGGACTGGGCACTGCTGGAGGAGGCGGAGGCCGCGACGGCGAACCCCCGCGGACGGGCCGCGGCCACCGCCGGCCCCACCGTCCGCACCGGCCTCCTGCACCCCCTTCTCGGCCCCTGGGCCCAGCGCACCCTGCGCGGACTCGGCTCCGCCTCCGCCGCCGACCCGGAACGGCAGCGGGACCTCGCCGCCGACCTGGACCACTTCAGCGCCGTGGCCGCGGCGCTCGCCGCCCGCGCCGGCATCCCCTTCGCCGTACGCCTCACCGCCCACGCCGGCACGCTCGTCCTGCCGTCCCTCGGAGCGCTGGGCACGGACGAGCGGGGGCCGACGCCGGTCGACGCCGTCCACCGGAGCGGCCGGCTGACCCTGCGCCGGCCGGATGCCGCCGATGTCGTCGTCCACCTCGAGGACGGTGTCGGCGCCTGGGCCGATTCCCGGGCCTGGACCCCGGCGTACGCGCTGCCCGGTCTGCCGGCCGACGGCCCCCCGGTCCCGCTGGACGACCTGGACCCGTACCGCACCGTGCACGGCGGACCGCACTACTACGGCCTGAGCGGCCCCGTCACCCTCGACGACGCCGAACGCAAACGCTGGCTTCAGGCCTGGTCGGGCACGGCCACGGCGCTGCGGCTCGGCGGTGCGGGACGGCTCACCGAGGCGACGGCCCTGCTGCGCTGCCTGGTGCCGCTCGCGGTGCCGCCGGGAGACTCGGCCGAGGGCCGCGCCCACGGCTCGTGCAGCGCCACCCGGCAGGAGGCCTTCGGAGCCGTGCTCAGCAGCACACCGCCGAACGCCATGGCCTTCGCGGCGACCCTGGTGCACGAACTCCAGCACGCCAAACTCGCCGTGGTCAGCGGCATGGTGACGCTGCATCACTCCGATGGCCGAGCACGGTACTTCGCGCCCTGGCGCCCCGAGCCGCGACCGTACGACGGCCTGCTCCAGGGCGCCTACGCGCACCTCGGTCTCGCGGACTACTTCCAGCACCGCGCGCTCGGCGAAGGCGACCCCGCGCGGCGCGACACGGCCTGGGGGCAGTTCGCGCGCTACCACGAGCAGGTGGCGGCGGCGCTGCCGGCGCTCGTCGGCTCGGACGATCTGACCGCGCGGGGACGGCAGTTCGTCGAGGTCATGGTCGACACGCACGAGCGTATGGGTGGCATCGCCGTCCCCCGGGCGCATGCCGTCCGGGCCCGCGAGTACGTCCGGGCCGCCCGCCGGCTGTGGGTGCAGCGCCATGCGGTGGATGTGCGCCGCTCGCGTGAGTGAGACTCCTTGATCCGTGGTCCGCGTGTACAACCTTGCGCTCGGAGGTGGAGATCGATGCGCCGGCGGGAAAGGATGCGGTCCACGAGCATCGGCGCAGGCGCGGGCACGCGCCTTCCCGGGGCCGGGTTCAGCTTCTAAAATCGTGAGCGGGAGGCCGCTGCATGTCTGGAAGTCGTAGGCCGTTCGGGTCAACCGAGAGGGGGACCGCGAAGCAGACCGTCACGATCAGCTTCGCCGGGTTCAACCGGGCCTGGGCAGCCTGGATCGGGGACCGTCTGGAGCGGCGCGGCCTGCGGGTGGTGTACCTGCGGTGGGACGCGCCTCCCGAGGTTCCGCTGGTGGAACTGCTGCGCGATTTAAGCCTGGCCGAGGGCCGCGTTCTCATCCTCATCAGCGACTGGTACTTCAAACTCGGCCCGCGCACCCACGAGGAGTGGAACGCGGCGCTGCGCGAGGTCGTGGCGCCGGACCCGTCCCGCTTCGCCGCCGTCTCGGTGACCACCGCGTCGATCCCCACCGCCACCGCCGTCCTCGCGCCCGTCGACCTGGTGAACACCGGCCCGGACGAGGCCGAACGGCGTGTCGTCGAGCGGCTCGACCTGGAGTACGAACCGCTGCCCGAGCCCGCCGAGAACCGGCGCGGACTGCGCTTCCCGGCGGCCATGCCCGAGGTGTGGGGCGGCGTACCGCGCCGCAACACCCGCTTCACAGGCCGCGAGCCGCTGCTGAACGAGGCCTACCACCTGCTGAACGGCAGCGAGCCCGGCGCGGGCGTGCTCACCCTCTACGGCATGTCCGGGGTGGGTAAGACACAGCTCGCCGCCGAATACGTGTACCGGTTCAGCTCCGAGTACGACGTCGTGTGGTGGATCAACGCCGAGAAACGCGTGACCTACCGCCGTCTGCTGGCCGAACTCGCCCCGAAGCTCGGCCTGTCGACCGGCGCCGAATACGGCGAGCGGCTGCGCGCGGTACGCGACGCGCTGCGCCGGGGCGAGCCGTCCACCCGGTGGCTGCTGATCCTCGACGGCGCCGACGAACCCGACCAGATCTGGGACCTGGTCCCCACCGGCCCCGGACACGTGCTGATCACCTCCCGGAACCCGCAGTGGGGCGAACACAACAGCCGGCTGCTCCAGATCCCGGTCTACTCCCGCGACGAGTCGGTGGCCTTCATCCGGCGCCGCGCCCCGCGCCTGTCCGAGGCGGACGCAGACCAGCTGGCCGAGGCCCTGGAGGACCTGCCGCTGCTGCTGGACCAGACGGCCGGCTGGCTCAACGACTCCGACCTCTCCGTCGAGGACTACATCGCCCTGCTGGAGGGCGGCATCGACCAGGACGTGGTCCGGGTCTCCGCCGACTTCCCGGTCGCCTTCCAGACCGCCTGGTCGATACTGCTGAACAAACTCCGTGAGACGGTCCCCGAGTCCGTCGACCTGCTGCGGCTGTGCACCTTCTTCGCGCCCGGCTTCATCCCCGTACGACTGCTCAGGGAGATGCCGCTGGACGATCTGCCCGAACAGCTCACCGGGCTGCTCGAGGACCCGCTGCTGTGGAACCGGGTGATCAACCAGCTGCGCCAGTACTCCGTGGTGCGCCTGGAGGCCCACGACCAGGGCGCCGACTCCGCTTCCTCGGGCGAGTCGCTGTACCTGCACCGCATGGTCCACCAGATCGTGCGCAACGACATGCCGGAGGCGGACCGGCGGGAGTTCCTCGACGTCGTACGGCGCGCCCTCGCGGCGGCCGACCCCGGCCGCGCCACGGACACCCGTCTGTGGGACGCGTACGCGGAGATCGTGCCGCACCTGAAGTACGCCGACGTCCTGAACAGCAACGACCGCAGGGTGCAGACCCTGGTCCTGAACTGCCTGCGCTACATGTACTTCGCCGGCGAGTACACCTCAGGCGTCAGACTCGGCGCGCGTGCCCTGATCGCCTGGCGGTCGTTGCTCGGCGAGTTCCACCCGAGGGTCTTCGACCTGATCTACCAGTACGCCAACCTGCTGCGCGCCACCGGCGACTACGAGCGCAGCGAGCCCCTCGAACGGGAGGCGATGGACCACCTGCGCGAGGAGCGCGGCGAACGGGACCTGGACCATCTGCGGGCGGCCAACGGCGTCGGCGCCAACCTGTGGGGGCTGGGCCGGTACGAGGAGGCACTGGAGCACTACCAGTGGCTGTACCCGGCCTACCGTGACCTCCTGGGCGAGGAGGACTCCCGCACCCTCAACGCGCTGAACAACCTGGGCTTCGCGCACCGGCTGCTCGGCCACTACCAACAGGCCCTCGACATCGACAAGACGACCCTGGAGATGCGCCGCCGCCTGCTCAAGGCACGGCACCCGTGGGCGCTGTTCTCGGAGGCGTCCTACGCCACCTGTCTGAGGCTGCTGGGCCGCTACGCCGAGGCCGAGTCCGTCCAGACGAAGAACGTCCGGGAGTGCCGCCTCGTCATGGGCGCCGACAACCCGCAGACGCTGCGGGCCGAGCACAACCTGGCGCTGTGCCGGCTGCGCGGCGGTGACCGGGCCGCCGCCGGGGCAATGCTGGCGCGGGTGCTGGAACGCTACGAGCGCAAGGTCGGCGACCGGCACCCGGAGACCCTGGCCGCCGCCGTCAGCCAGAGCTGCTTCGCCCGCGAGCACGGCGACATCGACCAGGCCCGCGAGGACAGCGAGTCCATCCTGGCCCGCTACGGGCAGCTGCTCACCGAGGGGCACCCCTTCATCGCGGGCGCGCGGGCCAACCACGCCCTGATCCTGCGCATGGTCGGCGAACGCGACCAGGCACACGTGCTGGTCGACCAGGCGCTGGCCGACATGACCGCGGCGGTGGGCGAGAACCACCCCTACGCCCTGGGCTGCGCCATCAACGCCTCGGCCCTGCGCAACCTGGTGGGAGACACGGAGGGGGCCGCCGCGCTCAGCCGGGACACCATCACCCGGGCGACGGAGTCCCTAGGCCGCACCCACCCCCTCACCCTGTCCGCCCGGGTGGCCCACGCGGCCGACCTGCGCGGCCTGAGGGACGTCCAGCAGGCCGAGAAGGTCGAGCAGGAGGCCCTGTCCGACCTGGAGGCCACACTCGGCAAGCAGCACATCCACACCATCTCGGCCCGCTCCCGCAACCGGCCGTACTGGGACTTCGAGCCCCAGACGACCTGACGGAAACGACCGGAAGGGCCCGGCCCCGGGGAATCCGGGGCCGGGCCCTTCCGCTCTGTCACACAGGACGCCGTTTCACACAGGACGCCGTTTCACACAGGACTACGCGTCGAACACCTCACGCACGAGCTGCTCCTGCTCCGCCTGGTGCCGCTTCGCGGAACCGACGGCGGGGGAGGAGCCGTGCGGGCGCGAGATCCGGCGCAGGCGCTCGCCCGGCGGGATGTCCGCGCCGACCGCCAGGTCCAGGTGGTCGATCAGGTTGAGGGCGATGAACGGCCAGGCACCCTGGTTCGCCGGCTCCTCCTGGACCCACAGGTACTTCTCGGCGTTCGGGTACTTGTTGACCTCCGCCTGGACCTCCGCACCCGGCAGCGGGTACAGACGCTCGAGGCGGATGATCGCCGTCTCCTTGTCGCCGCGCTTCTGCCGCTCGGCCTCGAGGTCGTAGTAGACCTTGCCCGCGCAGAAGACGACCTTCTTCACGGCCGCCGGGTCGACGGACGCGTCGCCGATGACCGGGCGGAACTGGCCGTTCGTGAACTCCTCCGCCTTCGAGGCCGCGGCCTTCAGGCGCAGCATCGACTTCGGCGTGAAGACGACCAGCGGCTTGTGGTGCGGGTTGTGCACCTGCCACCGCAGGAGGTGGAAGTAGTTCGACGGGAGCGTGGGCATCGCGACCGTCATGTTGTTCTGGGCGCAGATCTGGAGGAACCGCTCCGGGCGGGCCGAGGAGTGGTCCGGGCCCTGGCCCTCGTAACCGTGGGGGAGGAGGAGCACTACGCCGCTCGTCTGGCCCCACTTCTGCTCCGCCGACGAGATGAACTCGTCCACGACCGTCTGCGCGCCGTTGACGAAGTCGCCGAACTGCGCCTCCCACATCACCAGCGCGTCCGGGCGGGCGAGCGAGTAGCCGTACTCGAAGCCCATCGCCGCGTACTCGGAGAGCAGCGAGTTGTAGACGTTCAGCCGGGCCTGGTCCTCGGAGAGGTACAGCAGCGGGGTGAAGTCCTGGCCCGTCTCGCGGTCGATGAGGACCGCGTGCCGCTGGCCGAAGGTGCCGCGCTGGGAGTCCTGGCCCGCCAGGCGGACCGGGGTGCCCTCCAGCAGCAGCGAGCCGACGGCCAGGGTCTCGCCCATGCCCCAGTCGATCGTGCCGTCCTCGACCATGGCCGCCCGGCGCTGGAGCTGCGGCAGCAGACGCGGGTGGACGGTGATGTGGTCGGGGATGTTGACCTGGGACTCGGCGATCCGCTTGACGACCTCCGAGGTGACCGCCGTCGGGACCGCGACCGGGAAGCCGTCCTGCGGCGCCTGGATGTCCCCGGCGACCGGCTGGGAGGTGGCCTCACGGACCTCGGTGAACACCTTCTCCAGCTGGCCCTGGTAGTCCTGGAGGGCCTGCTCGGCCTCTTCCAGGGTGATGTCGCCGCGACCGATCAGGGACTCGGTGTACAGCTTGCGCACCGAGCGCTTCTTGTCGATCAGGTCGTACATCAGCGGCTGGGTGAAGGCCGGGTTGTCCGACTCGTTGTGACCGCGGCGGCGGTAGCAGATGAGGTCGATCACCACGTCCTTGTTGAACGCCTGGCGGAACTCGAAGGCCAGCCGCGCGACGCGGACCACGGCCTCCGGGTCGTCGCCGTTCACGTGGAAGATCGGGGCCTCGATCATGCGGGCCACGTCCGTCGCGTACATGGAGGAACGCGAGGACTCGGGGGCCGCGGTGAAGCCGACCTGGTTGTTGATCACTACGTGGACCGTGCCGCCGGTGCGGTAGCCGCGCAGCTGCGACATGTTCAGGGTCTCGGCCACCACGCCCTGGCCCGCGAAGGCCGCGTCGCCGTGGATCGCCACCGGCAGGACCGTGAAGTCCGTGCCGCCCTTGTTGATGATGTCCTGCTTGGCGCGGGCGACGCCCTCCAGGACCGGGTCCACCGCCTCCAGGTGCGAGGGGTTCGCGACCAGGGAGACCTTGATCTGCTCGCCGTCCAGGCCGGTGAAGGTGCCCTCGGCGCCCAGGTGGTACTTCACGTCGCCGGAGCCGTGCATCGACTTCGGGTCGAGGTTGCCCTCGAACTCGCGGAAGATCTGCGCGTACGACTTGCCGACGATGTTCGCGAGGACGTTCAGGCGGCCGCGGTGGGCCATGCCGATGACGACCTCGTCCAGGCGGGACTCCGCGGCGCTGTCGAGGACCGCGTCCAGCAGCGGGATGACGGACTCGCCGCCCTCCAGGGAGAAGCGCTTCTGGCCGACGTACTTCGTCTGGAGGAAGGTCTCGAAGGCCTCCGCCGCGTTCAGCCGGCGCAGGATGCGCAGCTGCTCCTCGCGCTCCGGCTTGGAGTGCTGGCGCTCCACGCGGTCCTGGATCCACTTGCGCTGCTTGGGGTCCTGGATGTGCATGAACTCGATGCCGGTGGTGCGGCAGTACGAGTCACGGAGCACGCCGAGGATGTCGCGCAGCTTCATCATCGACTTGCCGGCGAAGCCGCCGACGGCGAACTCGCGCTCCAGGTCCCACAGGGTGAGGCCGTGCTCGACGATGTCCAGGTCGGGGTGCTTGCGCTGGCGGTACTCCAGCGGGTCGGTGTCGGCCATGACGTGGCCGCGGACCCGGTAGGAGTGGATCAGCTCGAAGACGCGGGCGGCCTTGGTGACGTCGTCGTCGTGGCTGGCGTCGATGTCCTTGAGCCAGCGGACCGGCTCGTAGGGGATGCGCAGCGCCTCGAAGATGTCGTCGTAGAAGCCGCTGTCGCCGAGGAGGAGGTTGGCGACGGCACGCAGGAACTCGCCGGAGGCGGCGCCCTGGATCACCCGGTGGTCGTAGGTCGACGTGAGCGTCATGACCTTCGAGACGCCGAGCTTGTTCAGGGTGTCCTGGCTGGTGCCCTGGAACTCCGCCGGGTAGTCCATGGAGCCGACGCCCATGATCACCGACTGGCCGGGCATCAGGCGCGGGACGGAGTGGACGGTGCCGAGGCCGCCGGGGTTGGTCAGGGAGACCGTGACGCCGGTGAAGTCGTCCATCGTCAGCTTGTTGTCGCGGGCGCGACGGACGATGTCCTCGTAGGCCTGCCAGAACTCGAAGAAGTTCAGGGTCTCGGCCTTCTTGATGGCGGCCACGACGAGCTGGCGGTCGCCGTTGGGCTTCACCAGGTCGATGGCCAGGCCGAGGTTGACGTGCGGCGGCTTGACGAGGGTCGGCTTGCCGTCCTTCTCGCCGAACGACCAGTTCATCGACGGCATGGCCTTGATGGCCTGGACCATCGCGTAGCCGATGATGTGCGTGAAGGAGATCTTCCCGCCGCGGGCCCGCTTGAGGTGGTTGTTGATGACGATGCGGTTGTCGAACAGCAGCTTCACCGGGACGGCGCGGACCGACGTGGCGGTCGGCAGCTCCAGCGAGGCGTTCATGTTCTTGGCGACCGCGGCGGACGGGCCGCGCAGCGTCACGAACTCCGGGCCGTCCGCGGCAGCGGGGGCCGCCGCGGCGGGCTGGGCCTTCGCCTTCGGCTGAGCGGGCGCCGCGGGCTGCGCGGGCTTGGCGGCCGGTGCGGCGGGCGCGGCGGGCGCGGCCTGGGCCGGCTTGGCGGGCGCGGCGGGCTGTGCGGGCGCCGGGGCGCTCGCCGCGGGCTTCGGAGCCGCGGGCGCCGGAGCGGGCGCGGCCGGAGCCGCGGGCTTGGCCGGAGTGGCAGCGGTGGGGGTCTCCGCGGCCCCCGCGGCCGCGGCGCCGGGCTTGTAATCAGCGAAGAAATCCCACCAGGCGCGGTCTACCGAATTCGGGTCCTGGAGGTACTGCTGATAGATCTCGTCGACGAGCCACTCGTTCGGACCGAACGCGGCAGCGGGGTTCTTCCCGGCTTGGTCGTCGGTCGAGATGCTCGAGTTACTGGACTGTGGCGACACGGCGGCAACCGCCCTCTTCCGCTTCACAAGGTGATGGACAGCGGGAATAAAGGCTACGCCTCCAAGACCGCGAAGGTCAGGTCGGGCCCGTCCATCGTCGTGTAAGTCACATCGAAAAGTGCGTTTCGGGGGTTGATATGGCGGGAAACAAGCGTAGTTCACCCGCGGAAAGGCCGCCTCGGTCGGGGCCTGGGTGCGACACGCCGCAGGCCTCCCCCTGATCACACGTGTCCGCCAGCGGGGACAGCCGTGGATCATGTGGCTCCGGTTCGAACTTTACGTCAACTTGGCACGGATGACTCTCCCGTACGGGTGACCGGACCCCGGCAACCCCGCTCGAATCCGGCCACCGGGTTCCGGCCGCCACGCGGATCCACTCCCGAGAAGGTGAACGCCTGGTCCGGCCGCCGTGCGGGTCAGCCGCTCAGGGGGGAGCGTTCTCCCGGGAGGGCGACCAGGATTCGGCAGCCCCGTTCGGATTCGGCCACGCCGATTCGGCCGCCGTGGAGGTCGACTGCCCAGCGGGCGATCGCCAGGCCGAGGCCCGTGCCGCCGTCGCTGCCCGGGCCGTGCGGGCGGCGCACCGCACCCCGGTTGAAGCGCTCGAACACCCGGCGCCACTCCGACCTGGGGATCCCGGGCCCCTCGTCCAGGACCTCCAGCTCCAGCGACTCCGGCTGCGGTCCGCGCCGCGCCTTCACCGTCACCCGGCCGTGCGGCGGGCTGTGCTTGACCGCGTTGTCGATGAGGTTCGCCACGACCTGGTGGATCCGCTCCGGGTCCGCGTGCGCGGTCAGCTCCGGCGGGGAGACGTCGAGGTGCAGATGGACGTCCGTACGGGTGTGGCTGCCGGAGCCGGAGGCGATGCCCGCGCGCGCGGAGGCGACCATGTTGGCCTCCTTCAGTACGCCCGAGAGATACGGCCACACCTCGAAGCGCCGCATGCGCAGCGGTACGACGCCGTTGTCCAGCCGGGACAGGTCCAGCAGCGTCTCCACCAGCCGCCCGAGCCGCTCGGTCTGCTTCAGGGCCGTCCGCATGGTCTCCGGGTCGGCCTCCGCGATGCCGTCGACGACGTTCTCCAGCACCGCCCGCAGGCCCGCGATGGGCGTGCGCAGCTCGTGCGAGACGTTCGCCACCAGCTCCTTGCGCTGGAGGTCCTGTGCCTCCAGCTCGTCGGCCATGACGTTGATCGTCTGGGCCAGGTCGCCCAGCTCGTCCCGGCGGCTCTCGCTCACCCGGCGCGTGTAGTCGCCGTGCGAGATGGACCGGGCCACCGTGTTCATCTCGTCCAGCGGCGAGGTGAGCGAATGCGCCACGAACTGCGTTATCAACAGGGTGGCGATCATCGAGAAGACCGTGATGAAGCGAAGCTCCGTCTTGGTGTGCACCGCGATCACCGACAGTCCGGTGGTGATCAGCACCGACGTGACGACGAGCGCGCCCAGCTTGGTCTTGATCGAGAACGGGCGTACGCCGCCCCAGGGATCCCCGGGGCCTCTCCGTGCGGCCGGCCCGTCGCTCATGGCGTCGGGGTCTCCAGGGCGTAGCCCACGCCGTGCACGGTACGGATCCGCTCGGCCCCGATCTTCCGGCGCAGCGCCTTGATGTGGCTGTCGACGGTCCGTGTGCCGGAGGCGTCCGCCCAGTCCCAGACCTCGGCCAGCAGCTGCTCCCTGGAGAGCACCGCGCGCGGGGTGTTCGCCAGGCAGACCAGCAGGTCGAACTCGGTCGGCGTCAGGTGGACGTCCTCGGAGCGCACCCGCACGCGCCGCTGCGCGTGGTCGATCTCCAGCTCGCCCAGGCGCAGGATGCCCGAGCGCGGGGTGGACGCGGCGATCGCCGCCCGCTCCACCCGGCGCAGCAGCACGTGCACCCGTGCGGCCAGCTCCCGCATCGAGAACGGCTTGGTCATGTAGTCGTCGGCGCCGACGCCCAGCCCGACCAGCATGTCGGTCTCGTCGTCGCGCGCGGTCAGCATCAGCACCGGCACCGGACGGGCGGCCTGCACACGGCGGCAGACCTCCAGACCGTCGAAGCCGGGCAGCATGATGTCGAGGATCAGCAGATCGGGCTGCCAGGCCTCGGCGGTGTCGACGGCGGCCGGCCCGTCTCCGGCGGTTTGCACCAGGAATCCCTCGGCGCGCAGCCGGGCCGCGATGGCGTCGACGATCGTGGGGTCGTCCTCGACGACCAGAACCCGGCGCTGTGCGCCCTGGGTGGCCGCCGCCGCGCCGTTGTGGGAGGTGTGTGTCTGCTCCATCGCCCGCCCCTGAGTGTGCTTTCCGGAACCAGTGGGGTGATTCCTCGGTCTGCGCATGGTTGCGATTGACGCTTGAATGATCCGCGTCAGGGAAGCACATTACGGGGATGGGCGTCGCATTTGCTATCCAGGGCGTATGGCGAGGTGCACGGCGTCCGGAACGCCCCGGGCAACGGGGATCTCTTCGGTACGCACCTGCCGGAACCCGGCATTCCGCAAGGTACCTTCAAATTCCGGTGAGGGTCGCGCCGACCACACCGCGAGCACCCCGCCGGGTCTCAAGGCCCTTGCACAGCCCGCCAGTCCGACTGACGAGTAGAGCCCCTCGTTGTCCTCCGTGACAGTCCAGCCGGGGCCGTTGTCGATGTCCAGGCACAGGGCGTCGTACGTGGCGGATGTCTCATCGAGGTGCGCCAGCAGCTCGCCTTCCACGATCCGGGTGCGCGGGTCGGCGAGGGCGGTGGAGGAGAGCGCGGACAGGGGGCCGCCGAGATGCCAGTCGACGACGGCCCGCTCGCGTTCCACCACCGTGATCCGGCCCCAGCGCGGATCGGCCGCCGCGTGTGCGAGCGAGAAGCCGACGCCCAGCCCGCCGATCAGCAGGTCCGGCTCCGGCCGGCCGTCCAGCGCGCGGTACGCGGCGTCCACGAGCAGCCGCTCCGAACGGCCGTCGGAGGTGTCCATCAGGAAGCAGCCGTTGGCGATGATCTGGAGCAACTCGCCGTGCCGGCGCAGGACCACCTCGCCGTACGGGCCCTCGCGACGGTCCAGGACCACGGGAATGTCGTAGGTGGCTGCCATGGCGCCATCCTGCCCCAACGGGGCTTGGCGGGCAGGCGAATTACGGGTGACCTGCGGGGCGCCGGCCGAGGGCGGCCCGTCCGTGCGGACGCAGGAGGAGGATGAAAGGTTCCTGTGAATCCGGTCTCGCGTGGTGTCGGTCATAGACAGCGGCGGGTGGGACGCGAAGGGTGGGGCGGAACGGAAGGGAGCGCCCCACCTTGGAACCGACCGCGAGTGCCGCGTCGCCGGCCTCGTTCCCGCCCCTCTCCGAGGACGGCCGCCCGTCCGCCGAACTGGCCGAACTGCTGGACGGCGTGCCGCGCCAACGCGGCCCGGCGACGGCGAGTGGTCCCGCGGCGGTCGCGGTCGCGCGCCCGGTCCCCGCCCCGGCCCCCGCCTTCCGCCCCTGGCGGCTGCTCCCCAGCCCCACCGGAACGCCGCTCACCGTCGGCTACGCGGCCGTGCTCGCCCTGACCTCGCTGTTCACCGAGTACGCCGACCCGTCCCTCGTCCACGCCCTCCACGAGGCCTCCAGCACGGACGTCGCGCATCTGCTGCGCTCGCCCGTACTGGTGCTGCTCGCGAGCGCGCTGTGGATCGCCGGCGGGCTCCTGTCGACGTACGCGCTCGCCTTCGTGCTCGTGCTGACCGCGCTGGAGCGGCGGATAGGGGGACTGCGCGCGGCCGGGATCTTCCTGCTCGGGCACGTACTGGCCACCCTCGCCACCGAAGTGCCCGTCGGCCTCGCGGTCCTCGCCGGGCACCTGCCGCACAGCTCCCTGCACCGGCTGGACTACGGGATCAGCTTCGGCGTGGCGGCCGGCGTCGGCTCCCTGGCCGGCCTGCTCACCCCATGGCTGCGCTGGCCGCTGCTCGCCCTGGCCGGCGGAATCATCGGCCAGGACCTGATCGCCTTCACCGACCCGATGACCAACTGGGGCCATCTGATCTCCCTGGCCATAGGCCTCACCACCTGGCCACTGGTCAGACGCTGGCAGCGGTCCCGCACCGCCTGACTCCGCCACCTCCCCGCCGCGAGCCGACGTGTGGCCGGGCCGTGCTGAGCGCCCCAGCGTGTTCTCCAGCCGGCCGAGCGCGCGCAGCTTGTCGTGGGAGTCCCGCACGGCGTCGTCCACGGACAGCAGGGTGCGCAGCGCGCGTCCCTCGGCGAAAGCGTGCCGTGCCACACGCAGGAACGGCGGCTTGTCCGCCTTGCCGTCGTCGCCGGCCTCGACGACGGACGGGCGGTCCCACCGCTCGGGCACGCGCGCGTGGGCGTACCTCCGCTCCGGGGTGTTGACTTCGTGCGCGCTGCGCGTGGCGACGTACGCGAACCGGGTGGGGTGCCGGTGAGGAGGCATCGATGAAGCCGAGGACGCCGGGTTGCGGTGCGTGGTGCCCGGCCGGCAGCGCTCGTAGCACCGCCCGGCGCACCGCCACCACCGTCCCCGGTCGCCACCACGGCGGCCCCCGCGATCACCGCTCGCCGCCCGGGCCCGCCGCCGCGCCCCGCACTGGCAGTTTCAGCGAGTTTCCTGTGAACTCCGTTGCGCTGGTGTAGCGATGACCCTGCGAAGGCATGGCGGAAGCGCACGGGGGAGGCCCGGATGACCGGGCGGGTGGTGAGCGGGGTCTCGGACGAGCAGTGGACGCTTCCGACGCCGTGTGCGGACTGGGACGCGCGCGGCCTGCTCAACCACACCGTGGGCGGTATGCGCATCTTCGCCGCCCAGCTGGACGGCAGGGAACCCGAAGCCGACCACGAGTCCGACTGGCTGGCGGACGACCCGAAGGCCGCGTACGCCTCGGCGGCCGAGCTGGACCGCGTGGCCTGGACCCGGCCCGGCGCCCTCGACACACCCTCCGGCTCTCGATAGCGTGCCCGGGCCGCTCGCGGCGCGGATCCACCTCACCGAGGTCTGCGTGCACGGCGCCGACCTGGCCATCGCGACGGGCCGGCGGGCGCTGCTCGACGAGGAGCTGTGCGAGGGGCTGCTCGGCACGCTGCGGCAGATGGACTTCGACGCCTTCCGGGTGCCCGGAGTCTTCGCCAAGGAGACCCCGGCACCCCCGAACACCCCCGCACACACCCGCCTGCTGGCCTTCCTGGGCCGCACGGTCTTCTGCCCCGCCAGCCCGCCGGCCCAGGCAGCCCCCTAGGCCTGCCCCTCCGGCGACCAGACGTACGGCGTGGTCGTCGTCACCGCGTAAAAGCCCAGGCGTTGCAGGATCGGGGCGCTGGCGGCGGAGGCGTCGACGTGGAGGTATCTGACGCCGCGGGCGGCGGCGAGGTCGGCGCGGGTGGCAATCATGGCGCGGTAGATGCCCTTGCCGCGCCACTCGGCGAGCGTGGAGCCGCCCAGCAGGCCGGCGAACTCGGTACCGGGGCGGAAGAGCAGCCAGGCCGCGCAGACGAGCTCGCCGTCGGCCTCGGCGACGTGCACGGAGATGTCGTCCGGGCCGACCGTGAGCCGCCCGATCAGGTGCTCGGCGAGCCAGCTCATGTCCTGGCCCCAGACAGCCGTCTGAAGGGCGGCGATCCGGTGCATGTCCGCGTCGGCGGTGACCCGGCGCAGCGTGACGCCGTCGGGCAGTACGGGCTGCCGCACGGCCAGCTCCGCCACGGGCGCCACCAGCACCGTCTCCTGCTCCTCGGGCTCGAACCCCGCCGCGCGCAGCCGGTCGGTCAGGTCGGCCGGGGTGTCGTGGCCGCGGATCTTCCACTCCACCGCCTCGCCGCGCGCCGCGAAGAAGTCCCGCTGCCGGGCGATCAGCTCGTCCAGCTCCCGCCCGCGCAGGCCCAGGTCGGGCGGCGCGCTGAGGAAGCCGCGGAAATCCCCGACGACCCGCAGCAGCCTGCCTTCGTACTCGTGCGTGATCCCGGGCGGCGGGGCGGGCGGAGTGGCGCGTATCTGGGTGTCGTAGGCGGCGAGCAGGGCCGCGGGGTCGGTCTTCATCGGGGGCACGGTACGGGGAATGCGGGGGCGGGCGGCAACTGCTTTCAGAGGTGGCTGAAGTGGCTCGCCAGACGTGGCCGAAGCGGCCCGCGCCGCGGTGGGCCGGGAGGTCTTCCGATGATCGCTCACAGCGAACACCCCTTGGGGAACAATCGAAGACTCACAAGCATTGAGTCGGCATAGCTCAATTTGACTGCCTAAGGGGAGATCATGACTGCTGAGTCCACGGCGTCCACTCCACTCACCCTGCCCGTTCTGCCGCTCGACGACGAGGTCGTGCTGCCCGGAATGGTGGTCCCGCTGGACCTGAGCGACTCCGAGGTGCGCGCCGCGGTGGAGGCCGCACAGGCCGCCGCCCGGTCGGCGCCGGGGAAGCCCAAGGTGCTGCTGGTGCCGCGCATCGAGGGGACGTACGCCAAGACCGGTGTGCTGGGCACGGTCGAGCAGGTCGGCCGGCTCGCCGACGGCGACCCGGGCGCCCTGATCCGCGGCCGCGGCCGGGTGAGGATCGGCGCCGGGACCACCGGGCCGGGCGCGGCCCTGTGGGTCGAGGGCACGAGGATCGACGAGAGCGTGCCGGACCCGCTGCCGGGTCAGGTCGCCGAACTCGTCAAGGAGTACAAGGCTCTCGCCAGCAGCTGGCTGAAGAAGCGAGGCGCCTGGCAGGTCGTGGACCGCGTCCAGGCCATCGACGACGTCTCCGCCCTCGCCGACAACTCCGGTTACTCGCCGTTCCTGACCACCGAACAGAAGGTCGAGCTGCTGGAGACCGCCGACCCGGTCGCCCGCCTCAAGCTCGCCACCCAGCAACTGCGCGACCACCTCGCCGAGCAGGACGTGGCCGAGACCATCGCCAAGGACGTCCAGGAGGGCGTCGACAAGCAGCAGCGCGAGTTCCTGCTGCGCCGCCAGCTGGAGGCCGTACGCAAGGAGCTGCGCGACCTCAACGGCGAACAGGACGGCGAGGAGTCCGACGACTACCGCGCCCGCGTCGAGGCCGCCGACCTGCCCGAGAAGGTCCGCGAGGCGGCCCTGAAGGAGGTCGACAAGCTCGAGCGGGCCAGCGACCAGTCGCCCGAGGGCAGCTGGATCCGCACCTGGCTCGACACGATCCTCGAACTGCCGTGGAACGAGCGGACCGAGGACGCGTACGACATCCAGGGAGCCAAGGCCGTCCTGGACGCCGAGCACGCGGGACTGGAGGACGTCAAGGAGCGGATCACCGAGTACCTGGCGGTGCGCAAGCGGCGCGCCGACCGCGGCCTCGGTGTGATCGGCGGCCGGCGCGGCGGTGCCGTACTGGCCCTGGTGGGCCCGCCCGGCGTCGGCAAGACCAGCCTCGGTGAGTCCGTGGCGCACGCCATGGGCCGCAAGTTCGTCCGCGTCGCCCTCGGCGGTGTCCGGGACGAGGCCGAGATCCGCGGCCACCGGCGTACGTACGTCGGTGCGCTGCCCGGCCGGATCGTCCGCGCGATCAAGGAGGCCGGTTCGATGAACCCGGTCGTCCTGCTCGACGAGATCGACAAGGTGGGCTCGGACTTCCGCGGCGACCCCGCGGCCGCCCTCCTCGAAGTCCTCGACCCGGCCCAGAACCACACCTTCCGGGACCACTACCTGGAGGTCGAGCTGGACCTGTCGGACGTGGTCTTCCTCGCCACCGCCAACGTCCTGGAGGCCATCCCCGAGGCCCTGCTCGACCGCATGGAGCTGGTCCGCCTGGACGGCTACACCGAGGACGAGAAGGTCGTCATCGCCCGCGACCACCTGCTCCCGCGCCAGCTGGACCGGGCGGGCCTGGGCAAGGACGAGGTCACCCTCGACGAGAGCGCGCTGCGCAAGCTCGCCGGCGAGTACACGCGCGAGGCGGGCGTGCGCAACCTGGAGCGGACGGTCGCCCGGCTGCTGCGCAAGGTCGCGGCCCAGCACGAACTGGGCGAGCGGGAGCTCCCGTTCACCGTCACCGACGGCGACCTGCGCGGCCTGATCGGCCGGCCGCACCACGTGCCCGAGTCCGCCCAGGACCCGGCCGAGCGCCGCACGGCGGTCCCGGGCGTGGCGACCGGCCTGGCGGTGACCGGCGCGGGCGGCGACGTCCTGTACGTCGAGGCGTCCCTCGCGGACCCCGAGACGGGCGCGGCGGGGCTGACCCTCACCGGTCAGCTGGGCGACGTGATGAAGGAGTCGGCGCAGATCGCGCTGAGCTTCCTGCGCAGCCACGGCGCCGAGCTGGAGCTGCCCGTCGCCGATCTGAAGGACCGGGGCGTGCACATCCACTTCCCGGCGGGCGCGGTCCCGAAGGACGGCCCGAGCGCCGGCATCACGATGACCACGGCGCTCGCGTCGCTCCTGTCCGGCCGGCTGGTCCGCACGGACGTGGCGATGACCGGCGAGGTCTCCCTGACCGGCCGGGTCCTGCCCATCGGCGGCGTGAAGCAGAAGCTGCTCGCCGCCCACCGCGCCGGGGTGACCACCGTCGTCATCCCCAAGCGCAACGAACCCGACCTGGACGACGTCCCGGCCGAGGTGCTGGACAAGCTCGACGTCCACGCCGTGACCGACGTCCGCCAGGTCCTGGAGCTGGCGCTCGCGCCCGCCACGAGCGAGGCGACGCCGGAGGTTCCGGTCGCGGCGTGACGGACGTGACCGGACAGGCAAGGCCCGGGTCCCCTGAGGGAGGCCCGGGCCTTCGCCGTGCGTCAGCCGTTCGCGAGGGCGACCACCCGGTCCAGCGCCCCGTTGAACTTGTCGTGGTCCCCGACCGTCGGCCCGGACGAGGTGTACTGCCACATCGTGTAGAAGGACCACCCCGACGGCAGCGTTCCCGCGTCCGACGCGTACCGCGCGATCCACAGCGGGTTGTCCGACGCGAAGCCGCCGTAGTCGCCCGTGCACTGGGTCCACCAGCTGGTGGCCGTGTAGATGACCGCGTCCCGTCCCGTACGCGCCTTGTACGTGTCCAGGAAGTCGGCGATCCAGCTGACCATCGCGCTGGTGGACTTGCCGTAGCAGGCGGCGCCGTAGGGGTTCCACTCGATGTCGAGGGTGCCGGGCAGGGTCTTGCCGTCCTTGGACCAGCCGCCGCCGTGATCGACGAAGTAGCCGGCCTGGGTCGCGCCGCTCGTGGTGTCCGGGGTGGCGAAGTGGTACGCGGCCCGGATCATGCCGACGTTGTAGGAGCCGTTGTACTGCTGGGCGAAGTACGGGTTCGTGTAGTACGTGCCTTCCGTCGCCTTCGTGTACGCCCACCTGACCCCGCTGCTCCACAGGGTCGACCAGGCGACGTTGCCCTGGTGGGCGGAGACGTCGACGCCCTCGGTCTGGGTGACGGCGGTGGGGGCGGGGCTGCCGTCCTGGCCGTCGTGGGCCAGGACGCCCATGCCCATGTGGGCGGAGCCGCGGGTGGGGATGCTCGCGGCGTGCGCGGGCGACAGGGGCAGGGTGAGGGAGAGGGCCGCGAGCAGGGCGGCGGCGAGCACTGTCAGCGGGCGTGGGAGGGAACCGGATCTGAGCACGGGCATGACGTGCCTCCGAGACGAGGAGGGCGAGGAGGGGGGAGGTGTGGGGAGTGGGGGGCCCACGGTGACCCACGCTGAAGCACTGGCGTGGGCATGCCATTGATTGCCTGCCAATGAAGCTACGCACGTAGAGGACGGCGTGGAAGGGGGTCCGGATGCCGCCGTTGGTCTACTCCTGCGAAATACTTACGTAGCTGCGGCGATGACGAGATTTGGCAGAAACTTTCAGGACCGGGAAACCGAGCAGGAGTGCTGACGTGCACGAGGACGCGAACGGTGGCGGACAACCCGCCGCCGGCGAGGTGATGCCGAGCGGTGCGGACCAGGAGTTCCTGGCGCTGGAGCGCGAGTTGACGGTGCTCCTGCGGCGAGCCCGCGCCAACCAGGGCGAGATGGCCCGGGAGGTCCACCCGGACCTGGAGTCGGCCGCGTACGGCCTGCTCGTCCGCCTCGACGAGCACGGCCGCCAGCGCGCCACGGCACTCGCCGCCTACATCGGCGTCGGCAAGGCCACCATGTCCCGCCAGCTGCGCGCCCTGGAGGAGCTCGGCCTCGTCGCCCGCGAGCCGGATCCGGCGGACGGGCGGGCCTGGCTGGTGGCCCTCACCGACGAGGGCCGCGGCCGGGTCGGCAAGGTCCGTGTGGCCCGCCGCGCGCGCTACGTCAGCCAGCTCGCCCACTGGGACCGGCGTGAGGTGGCGGAGCTGGCGCGGCTGCTGCACGAGCTGAACGGGGTCATGGAGAAGTAGCCGGGCGGGAAGCGGCCGAGCGGCAGGCGCGGCTCCTCAGAGCTCCACGTACGCCACCGTCGCGTCGTCGTGCGTCTTGCTGCGCCCGAGGAACGCCCGCTCGGCCCGGTCCGCCGCCTCCAGACCTCGTACGCGGTCGATCAGGGACCGGACGCCCTCCTTGCGGACGACGTCGAACAGGGCCGTCCAGTCGCCCTCGCCGAACTTCTCCACCCAGCGGGTCGCGCCGTCCGTCAGCGCGGCCAGGGCGCGGACCTCGTGGCGGGGGAGGGTGCCGGTGACCGCGCGGGCGGCGACGTCCGGGTCCGCGGCGGCCGTGAAGAAGCCGCCCTCCTTGTTGCGGGCGCGGGCGTCGCAGACGGCGTCGCTGACCAGCCAGGCGCGGGGGAGGCGGTCGAGGCGGTCGTCCAGGACAGGGGTGACGGTGCCCTCCGGGGACCGCAGGAGGAGTGCGGAGTCGGAGAGGACCAGGTGGTCGACGGCGTCCGGGGCCCAGCGGGCCAGGACCACCGTCGCCTGGGGGGTGCGCGGGTGAGAAAGGTCACAGGTGGCCGCGTGCGCCTCGGCCGTTCGGCGGATCGCCCGGGCGAGTATCTCCGTAAGCGTCACATCCGTGAGCGAAACGGCCAGTTCGGTCAGCGCGCCGCCCAGCCGGGCGGTGAACCAGGCGACGGAATGCAGACACCCCGTCCCGCCCTTCGGCGGGGTGACGCCGTCCAGGACGACCACGCAACCGCCCTGTCCGGAGGCCGGTAGCCCGACCGCGGCGAAGTCCTCGTTGGGGCGGGTGGCGTCACCGGGTTCCGAAACGAGTTCAGTACGCATTCGGCCAGTCTGCACGATCCCTTCACAAGGTCCGCCAAAGGCTGGCAACGGCCACGGAATTCCCGCCACCGCGCAGGTCAGGCGCCTGTTTTGAGGTGGAATGGCGCCCTCCGGGAAGGCGTGGTGGCGAATACTGTCAAAGCCTGCCGCCCGCGTCCAACCGGCCCACCGCGCAAGGCCCCTGTACGTGTCACAGGAACTTGCCCGCCAACTCGCCTCCGATGTTCACTCCTTTGGGTGGCGAGCCAGGGGATGCGCGACCACTGACCACCGGCACTGGGAGGGTCGGGGGACGGACCGCACCGGGTGTGGGCACGACTTGGCACCGATGTGACGGGGCGCCACCCGGGCCTAGGGGTAGACGAGTTCAGGAATGCGAGCACCGGTGCAGAAAAAGCGGCCTCGGCGCACAGGCAAGCAGACGGCCTCCGAAGAGGGCGCCGAGCGCACCCCCGTCGGCACCGGCCGCCCGACCCACGTACGCAATCGGCTGATAGTCGCCGTCGCCGTGGTGGCCGCGGCGATAGCCGGGGCGGGAGCGCCGTCGCTGCTCACCGCCTCCGGGCAGCTGAGCGACTCCCAGGACCTGGTGACCCTCGCCCAGCGCACCCAGGACGCCCTCGCCCTCGCCCACTCGCTCGCCGACGAGCGCGACGAGGTCACCTCCTACATCGCGGCCGGCCGCCCCAAGTCCAAGGCGCCCTCGGAGCAGCGCAGCGCCCGTGTCGACCGGCAGGTCGAGGACCTGCGCGCCGAAAGCGACACACCCGGCTCCCTGCGCACCGACCTCGACGGCATCGCCGCCGTACGCCGCGCCGCGCTCACCGGCAAGAGCACGGCCCTCGAAGCGCACCAGGCCTACTCCGCCGCCATCACCGAACTTCACGGGCTCGCCGATCAGCTGGCCGAGCAGATGCCCCCGCGGGCCGGTTCCGGCGCGTACTCGCTCGCCGAGCTGGACTCCGCCGTCGAGCAGTCCGCCGCCGCCCGCGGCCTGCTCCTGGCGGCCCTGAACGTGCCGAGCACCGAGCAGACGGTCATCAACCCCGCCACCGGCCTGCCGACCACGACCACCACCACCTCGGCGGCCGACAGGAAGCAGCGCGACGCCCTCACCGCCGCCGCCCAGCAGGCCAGGCTGCGCTCGGACGCGGCCCTCGCCGACTTCCGTGAGACCGCGCCCAAGGCGTCCGTCTCCTCCTACGACTCGACGGTCACCGGCCCCGAGGTCAACTCCGCCGAGAAGTACCTCGCCTCCCTCACCGACCAGCCGACGCTGAGCGGCAGCGACCTCGGTACCAGCACCAAGAAGCTCGACGCGGCCCTGTCCGCCCGCGTCGACCTGATGCGGGGCGCGGAGTCGTCCCTCTACGACCACCGCACCAAGGACCTCGCCAAGCTGCGCGACGACGACGTCACCGCGCTGGAGATCCGGATCGCCGTCCTCGGCGCCCTGCTGCTGGCCGCCGTCGGCATCGCCACCGCCATGGCCCGCACCCTCACCCGCCCGCTGTCGGTCCTGCGCCGGGGCTCGGCCCGGCTGGCCGAGGCCACGGACCCGACGACGGTGGAGCCGGTCAAGTTCACCGGGCGCAACGACGAGTTCGCCCAGGTGGTCCGCTCCGTCAACGCCCTGCACGCGCACGCCGCCGCCCTCCACGAGCGCATCACCACCCTGGAGACCGACCGCAAGCACCTGGTCGGCCAGCGCCAGAAGATGGCCGACGCGCGCGAGGAACTGCGCGCCGAACTCGCCGGCTCCGCCGCCCAGCTGGAGCGGCTGCGCACCAGCATCGGCGGCACCTTCGTCAACCTCGCCCTGCGCACGCTCGGCCTCGTCGAACGCCAGCTCGCGGTCATCGAGGGCCTGGAGGAACGCGAGCACGACCCCGAGCGTCTGTCCACCCTCTTCAAGCTGGACCACTTCGCCACGGTGATGCGCCGCCACAGCGAGAACCTCCTGGTCCTCGCCGGCACCGAGCACGTCCAGCAGCACCCGGGCCCGGTCCCGCTGGTCGACGTCGTCCGGGCGGCGGTCAGCGAGATCGAGCGCTACGAACGGGTCCGCATCGCCGTCCTGCCCCCGCACGCGCACGTGGCGGGCTTCGCGGCCGACGACCTCTCCCACCTGCTGGCCGAGCTGATGGAGAACGCCACCTCGTTCTCCCCGCCGGACATGCCCGTCGAGGTCTCCGGCTGGCTGCTGGAGAGCGGCGAGGTCATGCTCTCCGTGCAGGACGAGGGCATCGGCATGGCCACCGCGCGCCTGGAGCGCCTCAACTCCCGCCTCGCCGCGTTCGACCCCGAGTCGCCCTACGACCAGGAGGGCGAGGAGGGCCTCGGCCTCGGCCTGTACGTCGTGGCCCGCCTCGCCCACCGTCACGGCGCACGCGTCCAGCTCCGCGAGCAGAAGCAGGGTGGCGTGGCGGCGGTCGTGGTCCTGCCCGCGTCCCTGCTGGCCGAGCCCCCGGCGGCGGCCGTACCCGCCTCCGCCACCATGGCGGGCGGCCCCCACACCTTCTCCCTGCCGGGCGCGGACGCCGAGGTCAACTCCAACGTCCTGCCCGGCCGCTCCACGGACGGGGACCCGCTGGTCACCCTGGCGGAGCGGGCGGTACGGAACGCACCGGACCCGGAGAAGCCCGTGCACGAGGCCGCGGAGCGCCGGCCGGGAGAGATCCCGGAGACCCCCGCGGAAACCACGATGGAACTCCTGCTCCCGGACCTGGACCCCCCCCCCGCCCCCGAGTCGGCCGTCGAACCTGAGGCCGACGCCGCCGCCGAGCCCCCACAGGGCCCACCCACCCCCACCCCCATCCCCGCCCCCGCCCACGAACCCGCAGTCGCCGACGGCGCGGAACCCCCACAAGGGCCACCGGCACCCGCCCACGAATCCCCCACAGGTGGTGCGGGTGGGAACACACCCGCCGAAGGCGAAGCCGAGGCGGGGCCGGCGCAAGAACACACCCGCACCGACGACGAAGAGCGACTCACCGCCAAGGGCCTGCCCAAGCGCACCCCCAAGATCACCGCACCCGCACAGGCCCCACGCCAGCGCAGCGGATCCGTGGACGCCGACGCCCTGCGCCGCAGGCTCGGCGGCTTCCGCCAGGGGGCGCAGGCCGGCTACCGCCGCGCGGAGGCGGAAATCACCACAACCGAAGAAGCCACGGGGGGCACAGTCGAGGAGGCAAGCAGTTGACCGCGCCCAGTACCTTCGGACTGAGCAGGGAGGCCCGCAACCTGCACTGGCTGCTGACCAACCTGGTCGAGGAAGTCCCCGGCATCCAGTCCGTCGCCGTGGTCTCCTCGGACGGCCTCCTGCTCCTCTCCTCGGACCCCAGCCTCCCCCACGCTCGAACCCACTCGCGCGGGGGGATCCCCGTGGCGGAATCCCGCCAGGCCCGCCCGGTGAAGGGCCCCCGCGGCTCCTCCGCCGACCTCGCCACCATCGTCTCCGGCATCGGCAGCCTCACCGTCGGCGCCGCGAAGCTGATGAAGTTCGGCGGGGTCAAGCACACGATGGTCGCGATGGACGAGGGCAGCCTGTTCGTGATGTCGATCAGCGACGGCTCGCTGCTCGGCGTGCACGGCTCCGCGGAGTGCGACATGAGCGTGGTGGCGTACCACATGGCGCTCTTCGTCGGCCGCGCCGGCCACGTCCTGACGCCCGAACTGCGCAGCGAACTCCGCAAATCCATGGAGTCCGACTCGACGGGGAGCGTTCGATGAGCAGCAGCACGCCGAACACGCTCCCGGTACGCGGCGGCGACCGCAGGACCGCCCGCGTCCGCCCCTACTCGCTCACCGGCGGCCGTACCCGGTTCGGCCATGTCCTGCTCGTGGAGACGTTCGTGGCCAGCACGGCGGCGATCGAGGCTCCCGAGCAGCGCAAGGAGCTGACGAGTGCGCCGCTCTCGGCGGTCATGCCGGAGATGCGGGCCATCGTCGAGCTGTGCCGCCGTATGCGCACGGTGGCCGAGATCGCCGCGCTGCTGAAGATGCCGCTCGGCGTGGTCCGCGTACTCCTGAGCGACCTCGCGGACCAGGGAAAGATCCGTGTGTACGGAACCGGAACCAACCACGGCGTCGGCCGGCCGGACCGCGCACTGCTGGAAAGGGTGCTGAATGGACTCCGCCGTCTCTGACGCCGTCGCCCCCTTCGGGGGCGCCCCCCTCGTCGAGCCCGACGAGGACCTGAAGTCCTGGCAGACGGACCACACCCGGGCTCCCATCGCGACGAAGATCGTCGTGGCGGGCGGCTTCGGCGTCGGCAAGACCACGCTGGTCACGTCCGTCTCGGAGATCACGCCCCTCCAGACCGAGGCGCTGATGACCGAGGCGAGCGAGGAGACCGACGACCTCACCGCCACGCCGGGCAAGCTGACCACCACCGTGGCCATGGACTTCGGCCGCATCACGCTCGACGACGACCTGGTGCTCTACCTGTTCGGCACGCCGGGCCAGCAGCGGTTCTGGTTCATGTGGGACGACCTGGTGCGCGGCGCGATCGGTGCCGTGGTGTTGGCCGACACCCGCCGGCTGAAGGACTGCTTCCCGGCGCTGGACTACTTCGAGAGCTGTGGCCTGCCGTACGTGGTCGCGGTCAACCACTTCGACGGCAGCGAGCTGTTCCAGCCGGAGGACGTGCGGGAGGCACTGACGATCCCCGCGCACATACCTGTCATGATCATGGATGCGCGCCGCCGGATATCGGTGATCGAGACCCTTCTGTCCCTCGTCGGGCACGCGCTCGACGAAACCCCCGAGTAGCCCCAACGAGCAGTCCCCGAGCAGTCGCGAATGAGGAGCACCACCCGCATGCGGAAGATACTCGTCGTGGGGGCCGGCCAGTCCGGCCTCCAGCTTGCCCTCGGCCTCCAGTCGCACGGGTACGAGGTCACCCTGATGTCCAACCGGACCGCGGACGAGATCCGCGCCGGCCGGGTCATGTCCACCCAGTGCATGTTCGACACGGCACTCCAGCACGAGCGTGACCTTCAGCTGAACTTCTGGGAGTCCCAGGCCCCGAAGATCGAAGGACTCGGCGTCTCGGTGGCCGCCCCCGGCTCGCACGACCCGGGCCCGACGCAGCGCGCGATCGACTGGGTGGGCAAGCTCGACGGGTACGCCCAGTCGGTGGACCAGCGGGTGAAGATGGCCGGCTGGATGGAGACGTTCGCCCAGCGCGGCGGCCAGCTCGTCATCCACGGCGCGGCGGTCTCCGACCTCGACTACTTCTCCCGCACGTACGACCTCGTGCTGGTCTCGGCGGGCAAGGGCGAGCTGGTGTCCATGTTCGCCCGTGACCCCGAGCGGTCCCCGTACAGCGAGCCGCAGCGCGCGCTGGCGGTCGCGTACGTGCACGGGCTCGGCCCGCGCCCGGAGCACCCCGACTTCCACGCGGTGCGCTGCAACCTGGTCCCCGGGGTCGGCGAGCTGTTCATCATGCCGACCCTGACCACCTCCGGCCCGGCCGACATCCTGTTCTGGGAGGGCATACCCGGCGGCCCGCTCGACGTCTTCCACGGCGTCAAGGACCCGGCGGAGCACCTCTCCCTGACCCTGGGACTCATGGAGAAGTTCACGCCCTGGGAGTACGCGCGGGCCACCAGGGTCGAACTGACCGACGCCGGCGGCACCCTCGCCGGCCGCTACGCCCCGACCGTCCGCAACCCCATCGGCCGCCTCCCCGGCGGCGGCCTGGTGCTCGGCGTGGCCGACGTGGTCGTCGCCAACGACCCGATCACCGGCCAGGGCTCCAACTCGGCGTCCAAGTGCGCCGCCTCGTACCTCGCCTCCATCCTGGAACAGGGTGACAAGCCCTTCGACGAGGAGTGGATGCAGGCGACCTTCGAGCGGTACTGGAACACGGCCCAGCACGTGACGAAGTGGACGAACGCGATGCTGGCTCCGCCGCCGGAGCACATCCTCAACCTGATCGGTGCCGCCGGTCAGCTTCAGCCGGTGGCCGACCGATTCGCCAATGGGTTCAATGATCCGGCGGACTTCGAGAACTTCTTCTACGAGCCGGAGAAGGCGGGGGCGTACCTCGCCTCTGTGGCGGGAGCCCAGACGCCGTAGGGGTTGTGGGGGGCCGGCGGCTTCAGGTTGTCGTGGCTTGCCGCGCCCACGCGGCGGAGCCGCACGATGTCTCAGCCCCGCCCCCTGGGCAGGTCACCTCGGGCGGGGTGTAGTGGGCCAGGGGACTTCCCTTCGGATCCGGGCGAACCGCGCCCAGCACCGGATAGGCCGCGATCGGGGAGATCATGATCCGGTCGCCGGGTCTCCGGGCCTGGACCACCATTCCGTCGCCGAGGTAGAGGGCGACGTGGGTGGCCTCGGGGAAGTAGACGACGAGGTCTCCGGGGCGGAGTTCGCCCAGGGGGATGTGCTGGAGCTCGGTCCACTGCTGCCGGGTGGTGCGGGGGATCGGGGCTCCGGCCTGCTGCCAGGCGCTCGAGGTCAGGCCCGGGCTGTCGTACGACGCCGGGCCCTGCGCGCCCGACTGGTACGGCTTGCCGAGCTGTCCCACGGCGTAGCGGACAGCGCGGTCGCCCTCGGGGGACGGGGCCCGCTCGCCACTGAGCGCGCCGGACGCCACGAACTTGCGCTGTGCGTCGGCGATTCCGTCCTGCTCGAACTCGGCGAGCGCGGCGAGCTGTTCGGCGGTGAGGGAGGCGAGCAGCTTCTCGACCTCGGCGAGTTTGCCGCGTACGTCGTCGCGTGCCTTCTTCTTCTGCCCGGCGAGGGTGAGCTGTGCGTCGAGTGCCTTGCGGGACTGGTGGGCCAGCCGGTCGATCCGCTGCTCGCTGCTCGTCAGCCGTCCCACGGTCCTGACCCTCTCCCGCGCGAGCTGCCCGATGACATGGCCCTCGTCGAGCGCGTGCTGCGGATCGCGGGCGAGGAGCAGGCGCAGATACGGGGAGATGCCGGTGCTGCCCTGGTACTGCTGCCGGGCAAGCCGGCCGACGGCGCCTCTGCTGTCGTGCAGGGAGCGGCGGGCGAGGGCGAGTTCCCCCTCCAGCCGGTCCACCTCGGCGCGCTGCGTCTTCAGCTTCTCCTCGGCGGTGTCGTAGGTCTCGGTGGCCTGCTCGGCCTGCCGGTACAGCCGTTGCAGGTCCGTCAGCAGCTCGGCCACGGAGCGTGGGGGCTGGGGAGCGGTGGCCACGGCGGGCGCGGGTGCGAGGACGGCCTGGGCCGCCACCGTGGCCGTACACACCAGGCGCAGAAACCTTCCTGACACGTCATCACCTCCGGTGCGGCGGGCGGACCATCCGCCTTTCGTATTTCCGCACCGCGAGCATGAGGGGGAAGTGCGCGCGCAGGTGGTGAGGTCTGCGCCGTTCGGCGCAACGATGTCACCCGTCCGCGTCGTCCGGGTTGCCGGCCGGCGCGCTGTGTGGCTTGGACCAGGGCCAGGCGAACCTGCCGCCCGGACCGGCCTCCGGGTCGTACTGGTACTTCCATCCCCGAACCAGTCCCGTGCGCTTGCTCTGCCCCCGGGGCACACGGCGGTAGACGAGGACCGTGGGCGGGCCGCCGTGCGGGTCCGGGACCGGGATGCGGTACGTCTTCGGGGGGTGGCCGGTCATGCCCAGCAGCACGGGAAGCACGCGCCCGTCCATGGGGCCGCCCTCGAAGGGGGTGTCCTGACTCTTCACGCGACCAGTGTCAGCCATCCTCGGCGAGGCCGGTGACCAACGCCGCCGTCTGCGGATCGCGGCCCGCGGTCACCGTCAGCACGGCCACGAACTGTTCCACCAGCCAGTCGCGGAGCTCGTCGGCGGGGGGCTGCTTGTCCTCGTCGAGCCAGATGAGGGAGGCCGCCTCCACGGCCGTGATCCACATCCGGACGGTCATGCGCAGCCGCGGGCCCGGGTCCGTGACGCCGAGGTGACTGAGGATGTGCTCGGCGGCGGCCCGGCGCACGCCGTCGACGATGGCGGTGGTCCGGGAGGTCTCGACGACGCTGCCGCCCTGGAGGAGGGCGCTGAAGCCGGCGTCGTGCTCGTCGACGAAGGTGAGGTAGCGGTCGAGGGCGCGGGCCAGGCGGGGGAGCGGAGGGCCGTCGTGGGGCTCGTCGAAGCACTGCTCGAGCTCCTCGGCGGCGGAGCGCAGGGCGGCCTCGTACAGCTGCTGCTTGCCGCCCGGGAAGTACCGGTACACCAGCGGGCGCGAGACTCCCGCCGCCTCCGCCACGTCGTCCAAGGAGACGTCCTCGGGGGCGCGGTGCGCGAAGAGGCCCAGCGCGGCGTCGAGCAGCTGACTGCGGCGCTCCTCGACGCTGAGCCGGCGGTAGGCGGGGGTGGGAGCCTGCGGGGTCATGCTCCGCAGCGTAATCGGGGCGGCACCACGGTGGCGGGCGGAGGTGGGCGATGAGCGACACATGGCTGATCGTGATCCCGGAGGATCCGTACGGGATGCTCTCCGAAGGGGCGCGGCGGGGTCTGCGAACGCGGTGGCACGACGGGGATGGCTGACGGACGGCGAAGCCGGCTCCTCGCCCACCTGTGAGGCCATGCCAGGTCCCTAGGCGAGCAGCCCCGACGACCGCCACAGCCGTCGGCCGACGCCCCGCAGCACCCCGATGTCGTCCAAGAAATCCGTCAGACGCTTGGCCCCGGTCTGCATGACCTCGCGGCGATGGCCGCTTGCCTTCACCTGGGCCATGGCCTCCCGCTTGTCCAGGCCGACGTTGGTGTACACGTCCGGGTTCACGAAGGCGACCGAGAAGACGCGGGCGAACTCCCCGGAGGTGACCCGGGTGAACTCCTGGGACCAGCGCGGCGCGGTCACCATCTGGCGGCGGAGCTCCTCGCGGGCGTAGCGGACGTGGCGGGCCTCCTCCACGACGTGGATGCGTGTCACGCCCCGTATCAGGGGCTGCACCCGCTCGTCGGGGAACGTCAGCCGCTGCATCCAGTCCAGGACCTCCTCGCCGAGCAGCGTCGCCGTGAACGAGCCGGGGGTGGTGGAGACCGTCTTGAACAGGCGGCCCAGGTTCTGGTGGGCCCGGCTCACCGGATACCAGGGCGCGTCCCCCCGCGATATCAGCCGGGCGAACATCTTCGAATGCCGGCACTCGTCCTCGATCTCCGTCAGCGCGTACCGGACGTGCGCGCTCGTCGCCGCCTTGTCGTAGATGTGCCGGACCAGCAGCTGCATCAGGATGATCTCGAACCAGATGCCCAGCGAGGCCAGCGCCGCCGCCTCGTGCTGCGACAGCAGGATCCGCTGCTCCTCGCTCATCCGCCGCCACAGCGGCGTGTCGTACAGCGACACCAGCTCCGGCGGCCAGAACCACTTGCCCTCCTCGAAGGGCGCGTCCCAGTCCAGCTCCTCGTCCGGGTCGAAGGAGTGCTTGGCGGAAGAGACGAGCAGCCGCTCGGCCACCTGCTCCCGGTCCTTGAGCAGGCCGAGCGCGTCGCGCAGTCCCGCGAGCGCGTCCGCTTCCGTCACGGTCGTCATGGCTGTCCCACCTCGTTGCCCGGAGTCACATGTTCTGCCGCTCTTATGAGACTGCCTGTCAGCAAGGGCGTCAATCCCTTGCACACCACTTGTTGACTCGGCGTCTACGTGTGAGCCTGCGGGGTATGCCGACCTACGACCTGTACGCCATGGACCCGGGTGACCCCCACTGGCAGGTGCCGGCGAGCGGCGCGGCCCGCTTCAGCTGGGAGTACGACGATGGCCGCGACCGGCTGCTCGCCCTGTACCAGAAGGGCAAGGACAAGCAGTGGGACGGGCAGAAGCGCATCGACTGGGACCTGGAGGTCGATCCGCACGACCCGCTCGGCACCCCCGACGAGATGATGACCCTGTACGGCACCCCGCACTGGGCGAAGATGACCGACCGCGACAAGGGCGAGCTGCGGCAGCACTACGCCTCCTGGCAGTTCAGCCAGTTCCTGCACGGCGAGCAGGGCGCGATGATCTGCGCGGCACGGATCGTGGAGTCCGTCCCCGACCTGGACGCCAAGTTCTACTCGGCGACCCAGACCATGGACGAGGCCCGGCACGCCGAGATCTACGGCCGCTTCCTGCACGAGAAGATCGGGATGGTCTACCCGATCAACGACAACCTCCAGGCGCTGCTCGGCGACACCCTCCGCGACAGCCGCTGGGACATGCCCTACCTCGGCATGCAGGTACTCATCGAGGGCCTGGCCCTCGCCGCCTTCGGCATGATCCGCGACACCACCGACAAGCCGCTGCCCAAGCAGATCCTCGCCTACGTCATGCAGGACGAGGCCCGGCACGTCGCCTTCGGACGGATGGCCCTGCGCGACTACTACAAGCAGCTCACGGACGCGGAACTGCGGGAGCGCGAGGAGTTCGTCATCGAGGGCTGCTACCTGATGCGGGACCGCCTCCGGGGCGTGGAGGTGCTGGAGAACTTCGGCATTCCGAAGGCCGAGGCGGAGGAACTGAGCGAACGCTCCGAATTCCTCCAGCTGTTCCGCAAGCTGCTCTTCAGCCGCATCGTCCCCTGCGTCAAGGACATCGGCCTGTGGGGCAAGCGCCTCCAGGAGGCCTACGTCGACATGGGCGTGTTCGAGATGGGCGACTCGAACCTGGACCTGCTGATGGCCCAGGACGAGGAGATGGCCGAGAAGCTGGACGCCGAGCGCTTCGCGGCCCAGGAGCGGGAACGGGTCGCGGAGGTCGAGGAGGCCATCGAGGAGGGCCAACGCCTCAGCGGATGATGAACGCCAGGTCACGACAGGTCTCACACAACGTCGGGTCTCACAGACCGAGAACCGCCTCCATCACCGCCTTCGCGATCGGCGCCGCGTCGCCGCCGCCGCTGATGTCGCCGCGGTCGGCCGAGGCGTCCTCCACGACCACCGCGACCGCGACCTTCGGCTCCGGGGCCTCGTCGGCCTGCGCCCAGGAGACGAACCAGGCGTACGGCACACCGGCGTTGCCGACTCCGTGCTGGGCGGTGCCGGTCTTGCCGCCGACCGTGGCGCCGCGGATCGCGGCCTTGCGGCCGGTGCCCTCCCGCACCACATCGGTCATCAGCTCCCGCATGCGCACGGCCGTCGACGGCCGCATCACCTGCCGTGGCGGACGGGGACCGTACTCCGCCACGATCTCCCCGCTTTCGCGGGTGGTCCGCTCCACCAGGTACGGCGGCCGCAGCTGCCCGCCGTTCGCGACCGCCGCCGCGACCATCGCCATCTGCAACGGCGTGGCCCGCGTGTTGTACTGCCCGATCGAGGACAGCGCCAGCTGCGCCCGGTCCGCCCCCGTGTCGAAGGTGCTCGGCGCGACCGCGAAGGGAACCTTCAGGCGCCGGTCGTTGAAGCCGAAGGCCTGCGCCGTGGCCAGCATGTGCTCGGCGCCCGTGTCCACGCCCAGCTTGGCGAACACCGTGTTGCACGACCACTCGAAGGCCATCCGCACCGAGGCGTCCGCGCAGCCGTCGGCCTCGTTCGTCAGCCTGGTCCTGGTGCCGGGCAGGGTGTACGGGTCGGGGGAGTGCGTCCGCCTGTCCAGGTTCCGGACCACGCGCGCGTCCAGGGCCGCCGCCGCGGTCACTACCTTGAAGGTGGAACCCGGCGGATACGTCTGCCGCACCGCCCGGTTGAGCATCGGCTTCTCCGGGTCGTCGTTGAGCCGCGCCCAGGCCGAGGTCACCGCCTCGCCGTTCCCGGACAGCTCGGACGGGTCGTACGACGGGGTGGACACCAGGGCCAGGATCCGGCCGGTCGCCGGCTCGATCGCGGCCACCGCGCCTTTGCGGGCGCCCAGGCCCTCGAACGCCGCCTCCTGCGCGTCCCGGTTCAGGGTCGTCAGCACGTGCCCGCCGGGGTTCCGGGCCCGCGTGGCGCCGTTCCACAGCGGCAGCGGCGACAGCATCGGGTCCGTGCCGGACAGCACGGCGTCCTCGCTGCGCTCCAGCAGCGTCGTCCCGTACTTCTGCGAGGAGAAGCCGGTGACCGGGGCGTACAACGGGCCGTTCTGGTAGGCGCGTTCGTAGCGCAGCTGCTCCCCGCTGTCACGGGAGCCGGTGACCGGCTCGTCGCCGACCAGGATGTTCCCGCGCGGCTGGTGGTAACGGGCGATCGTGGGGCGGCGGTTGGCCGGGTTGTGGTCGTAGGAACCGGCCTGGACGACCTGGACGCGGGCCGCGTTCACCAGTAGGGCCGCCAGCAGCAGCACGCAGAAGAAGGCGGCGTACCGGATGTACTTCGTCACAGGGCCTCCTGCCCGTCGTACTGCCGGCGGGCCGAGTCGCTCAGCCGGATCAGCAGGGCGACGATCGCCCAGTTGGTGACGACGGACGAGCCGCCCTGCGCCAGGAACGGCATCGCCATGCCGGTCAGCGGGATCAGACCGGTCACCCCGCCCGCGATCACGAACACCTGGAGCGCGAGGAGCGAGGCGAGCCCCACCGCGAGGAGGCTGCCGAAGGGGTCGCGCAGGGCCAGGCCCGCCCGGTAGCCGCGCTCCACGAGCAGGGCGTACAGCACGAAGATCGCCGACAGTCCGGCCAGACCCAGCTCCTCGCCGGCCGTCGCCAGGATGAAGTCCGACTTGACGGCGAAGCCGATCAGAATGGAGTGGCCGAGCCCCAGTCCGGTGCCGAGGACACCGCCCGCCGCGAACGCGAACAGGGACTGGGCGAGCTGATTGGGGCCCTGGCCGGCGTCGATCGTGGCGAACGGGTGCAGCCAGTCCTCGACCCGGCCGTGCACGTGCGGTTCCAGCCAGCCGACCGCGACCGCGCCGAGCACCGCGAGCAGCAGCCCGACCGCGATCCAGCCGGTGCGGCCGGTGGAGACGTACAGCAGCACCACGAACAGGCCGAAGAACAGCAGCGAGGTGCCGAGGTCGCGCTCCAGGACCAGGACGCCGACGCTCAGCAGCCAGATCGCGACGATCGGCCCGAGGACCCGGCCGGTGGGCAGCAGGATCCACCAGACCCGGCGGCCGCTGTAGGCGAGCGCGGTGCGGTTGGCCGCCAGATACGCGGCGAAGAACACCGCCAGCAGCACCTTCGCGAACTCGCCCGGCTGGATGGAGAATCCGGCGATCCGGATCCAGATACGCGCGCCGTTGACGGCCGGGAACAGGATCGGCAGCGTGAGCAGGACGAGGGCCGCGGCCACGCACACATAGGCGTAGCGCTGGAGCACCCGGTGGTCGCGCAGCAGCAGGACGACCACGATGAACAGGGCGACCCCCAGCGTCGACCACACGAGCTGGGCGGGCGCAGCCCGGTCGCCCGGCGTCTCCAGGTCGAGCCGGTAGATCAGGACCAGGCCGAGGCCGTTGAGCAGCACACCGATCGGTAACGGGAGCGGATCGGCGCCGGGTGCGCGCACCCGGACGGCGAGATGCGCGACCAGGGCGAGCACACCGAGCCCGGCGCCGTACCCGGCGGCACCGGGCGGTACGGAGCCGTACCTGGCCAGACCGACGGCGCAGTAGCCGTACACGGACAGCAGGACGGCCAGCACGATCAGGGCGAGTTCGATGCCACGGCGCCGGTTGAGGCGTACGGCGGGTGCGGGGGTCTGCGCCGCTGCCACGGTGGTTCCGGCCTTGGTCATGCCCGGAACCTACCTAAATATGGTGTCATGTGTGCCGTGTTTGTCCCTCACCTGCCGAGGTGTCAGCTTGCGGGGACTGGGCGTGGTTCTGGGCGTGGGCCTGGGTGTGGATCCGGGTGTGGGTGTGGGTGTGGGTCTGGGCAAGGGTCAGGGTCGCCACCGCCCCGCCGTCCAGCGCGTTGGCGAAGGTCAGCCGGGCGCCCAGCACCTCCGCCTGGCCCACCGCGATGGTCAGCCCGAGCCCATGACCCTTCGCCCCGCCCTCGGTACGGAAGCGCTGCGGGCCGTGCCGTACCAGGTACTCCGGAAAGCCGTCCCCGTGGTCCCGTACGGTGACGACCGGCCCGTCCGCCGCCGGCTCCACCGTCAGTTCCACCGGCGCCCGCCCGTGCTTGTGGGCGTTGGCGACGAGATTGCCCAGCACCCGCTCGAGCCGCCGCCGGTCGGTCTCCACCCGCACGTCCCGTACGGCCCGCACCTCGGTGTCCGTGCCCGACGCCCGCACCACCCGTTCGGCCAGCGCGCCCAGCTCCTCGGTGTCCAGCTCCAGCCGCTCCCGGCCGGCGTCCAGCCGGGAGATCTCCAGCAGGTCCTCGGTGAGGGTGCGCAGCGCCGCCACCCGGTCGCGCACCAGCTCCGTCGGCCGCCCCGGCGGCAGCAGCTCGGCCGCCGCGTGCAGCCCCGTCAGCGGGGTGCGCAGCTCGTGCGCCACGTCCGCGGTGAACCGCTGCTCGCTCAGCAGCTTGCTCTGCAACGACGACGCCATGGAATCCAGCGCCGCCGCCACCGCGGCCACCTCGTCCTGCGGCCGGCTCGGATCCCGCGTACGGGGATCGTCCACGCGCGCGTCCAGATCGCCCGCGCTGATCCGCCGGGCCACCCGCGCCGTCCCGTGCAGCCGCCGCGTCACCCGGGTCACCGCGAACGCCCCGACCAGCAGCGTCGCCCCGATCGCCAGCACCGACGACCACAGGATCGCCCGGTCGAGACCCGCTATGGTGCCCGCCTGCTGCGAGTAGTCGACCTCCACCGCGAGCGCCCGGCCGCCGTCGGCGGGGCCCGCCGCCCACATCGTGGGGCGCCCGCGGTACGTCGCGACCATCGTGCCGCGCTCCCCGGCCCCCGCCAGCGCCCGCAGCGGCGCGGGCAGCCCCTCGGGATCCACCCCGGTGCCCGGCAGCAGGGCGTCTCCCGCCTGGTAGGCCTCGGTCGCGTCGGCCAGCCGGTCCAGCGCCTGGTCGCGGGCCTGCCCCACGGTCTGGTCGGTGACGGAGACATGCACCAGGACCCCGAGCAGCGCGGCCAGCGCACAGCACATCACCGTGATGAAGGCGGCGGCCTTCACCGCGAGCGCGCCGGCCCACTGGGGGAGCGCGAGCCTCATCGGGTGCTCGCCGAGGGGGAGAGGGCGGGCGCGGGCGTGGGTCCGGGCGCGGGCGTGCGGCCGGCGTGCTTGCCGGTGCGCTTGCCGGTGCGCAGGAACTCGTCGCGGGAGAAGACCATCGCCCGCTGCTGCGGGTCCCATGCCCAGGTGGTGCGGTACTCGTAGCCGGTGATCCCGGCCGGCGAGCGGACGATCACGGCCCGCCCGGCCAGCTCCACCCCGGTGATCGCGTCGTTGTCGGCCAGCACCTGCACCAGCTTGTGGTGCTCGACGGTGTACACCCGCACGGCCGTCTGGTTGGTCGGATACAGCCGGAACCCGAGCGTCATGTCGTCGCGCCCGTCCCCGGTCAGGTCGCGGTAGTACGCCTTCATGAGGGGACACCGCCGCGCGTCGCCACCAGCCCCGCAGTCGTCCATCCGGGCCACCGTGGCGTGGTACGCGCCCTTGCCGCCGTAGTCGTCCGGGTGCGCCGCTATCTCCGTGCGCACGACGGCGACCGGGTCCGCCTCGTGGATGTCGTCGCCGGGCACGCTGACGCCCTTCACGGTCTCCGTACTCGCCTCGTCGTACGGCCAGGCCGGGCTGGACGCCGGGCGCAGGTCGGGCCAGAGCTTGGCGGGGCTGATCGCGGTCGGGGTCGACCCGGCACCGCGCAGCCCGCCCGTGTCACCGCAGCCGGCCGCGGTCACCGCCACGAGGACGACGGCCCCGGCGACGAGGGCGCTGCGGGTCGGGCGGGTGCGGGGCACGATGCTCCTGTGGCTCGGTTCGTTATGTTATTGGGGGGTTCGCCGGCAGGGAGTACGTTTCGGTGGCTGAGATCATTCGGTGGTACGACCGCGCGGCGGCGCAGTACACCCTATTCGCCCGGAGAAACGGTCACTCCGCCAGTCGGCCCCCCGCCCCCGGACCCCCGTCCTTCGGCCAATTCCGTCGCCCCCACCGCCGTCAAAGACAACGGAGTGCTTGCTCCTGGACCACCCCTCCTGTTCCCATGGTCGAGGGGTGATGGCGCATGAGCGGACTGCGCGTCGTGCCGACCTGGCGGCACGGTCAGGAGCGGCTGTACGTCTGTGGAAGGGACGGCGGCAACGTCGCCTGGTACGACCGTGAGTCGGCCCGGGTCAACCTGCTGAACGAGGACCGCAGGGAGGACGTACTCCAAGCCCTCGGCCCCTTCCTCACCGGCCCGGTCACGGTGGGCCCGCCCCCCGTCCCGACCCCCGCCGAACTCGCCCGCCTCACCCTCCACCCGGACGACGACCTAGCCCCCAACCGCCCCGGCGAGGCCCTCCTCGTCGCCCTCGACCGGGACCCGGCCCCACCCCATCGGCTCCGCCCCGACCCCCGCCGCAGGGCCCTCACGGCCGAGCAGGCCGTCGGCGAGGCACTGGACCGCCTGGACGGCGCGGGCTGGCACACCCTGCACTCCGTCCCGCTCCCCGGCGGCGACCACATCCACCACCTGGCCATCGGCCCCGGCGGCCTCTTCGCCGTGCACACCGTCTACGCCCGGCGACACCGGGTCACCGTGACCGACCCGATGGTCGCCCTTGGCCGCCGCGAGCCGCTGCCGCTGCTACGGCGGGCCCGCGCGGACGCCGACCGCGCCTCCCACGCCCTGACCGCGGAGGTCCGCCCCGTCCTGGCCCTGGTCGACCCGACGGAGGTGTCGATACCGGTGCCGCCGCGCGAGATCCGCATCCTGCGGGAGACCGAGATCGAGGGGTTGGCGCGGCTGGGGGGCGTGCTGAAGCCGGCGGATGTGGAGGCGTTGCATTCGATGGCGCGGGATCGGGGGACGTGGGGGAAGGCGTGACCCTTGTGAGCGCGGGTCGGTGAAACTCAGCCCGTCCGGCGTTTGAGGACGAGGCCCCTTCAGGGCCGAAGCGGGGGTCCGGGGGCGGCAGCCCCCGGGGACGGGACGGGTAGGGGCGGCGGGGGCGAAAAAACTACCGTCACGGCAGCACAGCGGCCCGCCCAGGCTCAAGCAGCGGCGCCAGCAGATCCCCGAAGTCCTGCACCCGCGGCGCGATGTCCCCGGCCCGGAACACGAGCTGCTCGGGAACCCGGCACGCACCGACCTCCTCCCACGTGACCGGCGCCGAAACGAACGGCTCGGCCCGCGCCCGCACGGTGTAAGGCGTAGCGGTCGTCTTCCGCGCCGCGTTCTGACTCCAGTCCACGAACACCTTCCCGGGCCGCAGACTCCGTGTCATCCGGTGCACCACCAGCCGCGGCATGGCCCGCTCAGCCTCCACCGCCAGCCCCTTGGCATACTCCGACACCCGCTCGGAGGACGCCCCCCGCACCGCGGCCACCAGATGCAGCCCTTTCGACCCCGAGGTCTTCACACACACCTCGACCCCGTCCGCCGCCAGCCGCTCCCGCAGCCACAGAGCGACCTCGCAGCAGTGCACCACGTCCGCCGGCGGCCCGGGGTCGAGATCGAAGACGAGCCGGTCGGCCACACCCGGATCCTGGACCAGCCACTGATGGGTGTGGAACTCCGCAACGAGGTTCGCCGCCCACATCAGCGAGGCCAGATCCTGCACCAGCACCATCCGCGCCGGCCCCTCCGAGCGCGGCACCTCGGCGGTCGTGACCCAGTCGGGCGTACCGGGCGGCACGTTCTTGGTGAAGAAGACCTGGCCGTCCGGCCCGTCCGGATAGCGCAGGAAGGAGACCGGACGGTCACGGAGATGGGGGAGCAGGACCCCGGCCGCGGTCGCGTAGTAATGCAGCAACTCGGCCTTGGTGAAGCCGGTCGCCGGATACAGCACCTTCTCCAGGTTGCTGAGCGCGACTCTCCGCCCCTCCACCTCTGTGATAGGCGTCATACGATGAGAATCCCACGCGTTACGGTACAAATCATGGCGAATCATCGGAAGGGTGCTGCACGTGCGATCCATCTGGAACGGCGCCATCTCCTTCGGTCTCGTCAGCATTCCGATCAAGCTGGTGAACGCCACCGAGAGCCACTCCATCTCCTTCCGCCAGATCCACATCGAGGACGGCGGCCGCATCCGCTACCGCAAGGTGTGCGAGCTGGAAGAGCGTGAGGTCAGCCAGGCCGAGATCGGCAAGGGCTACGAGGACGCGGACGGGACGATCATCCCGATCAGCGACGAGGACCTGTCCCACCTGCCCATCCCGACCGCGAGGACGATCGAGATCGTCGCCTTCGTCCCGGCCGAGAACATCGACCCGCTCCAGATGGACGCCGCGTACTACCTCGCCGCGAGCGGCGCCCCGGCGGCCAAGCCGTACACACTCCTGCGTGAGGCCCTGAAGCGCAGCAACAAGGTCGCCATCGCCAAGTACGCCCTGCGCGGCCGCGAGCGACTGGGCATGCTGCGGGTGGTGGGCGAGGCCATCGCCATGCACGGCCTCCTCTGGCCGGACGAGGTCCGCGCCCCCGAGGGCGTCGCCCCGGACGTGGATGTCACGGTCCGCGACAAGGAACTGGACCTGGCGGACGCCCTGATGGACACCCTGGGCGAGGTCGACCTCCAGGACCTCCACGACGAGTACCGCGAGGCCCTGGAGGAGGTCATCGCGGCCAAGGCGGCCGGCGAGACCCCACCGGAGGCCCCCTCCCCGCCGTCGGGCGGCAAGGTGCTCGACCTGATGGCCGCCCTGGAGAACAGCGTCCGCGCCGCGAAGGAATCCCGTGGCGAGGCCGCGGGACGAGCGGGCCGCACCGAGCCCAAGCAAACCGGCGGCAAGAAGTCGACATCCACCGCCAGAAAGACCACAGCGAAGAAAACGGCGCAGCCCGCACACAAGTCGACCACCAAGAAGACGACGACGGCGAAGTCGGCCGACAAGAAGACCACGGCCAAGAAGAGCACAACCAAGAAAACCGCCTCCCGCAAGCGCTCCGCGTGAGGCCCGGTGACAGGTTGCCGGGTGGCGGGCATCGCTCACTGACGACTGAGTCCATTCCATTGCCAGGCGGCGCCCGTTCGCTCACGCGGCACGGCCTTGGCCAGCCCTCCGCTGTCGAGCACCGACGTGCCGCCCGGGGCGGCGGTGGAGCGTGTCACGCCACGGTCGCCCCATCACCGGTCCGCTTCACGCGTGCCTGGCGGAGTTGGTCGCACCGAAGGGGCGGACCCAGTGGGACCGGGTCCACCCCTTCGTGTCAGGAATCGCAGCATGCAGCGGCTTGATCACGCCGTCCCCTGCAAAGCAGGTGCAAGGTTCCGGCCCAGGCGTGGCGGATCGGGACTGGCAGCCGACGGGAAGTGGCGCGTTCGGCCGGGAGTCGGGCCGCGTCTACACGGTCGGGGACGCGGTGAACTGGATGGTCTGGTAGCCCTTGCCGTCACCCGACCAGTCCAGCTGGATGTAACCGTCAGCGAGGTAACTGGCCGCTGTGGCCTTGTACGTGAGCGTCCCGGTCTCGTACGAGCCGTTGCCCGCAGCGCTGCTGTGTTCGAGCGCGTTCTCAAGTCCGTTGTAGTCGGCGGATTTCACAACGGTGTCCGGGCCGCTCACGCTCTTCTTGGTCTGGAGGTGGAAGCGCGCGTTGTTGAAGGTGTAGGTGTTGTTCGTACTGTCCGAGTAGGGGCCGTCCCAGGAGACCGTGGCTGTGGTGTAGATGTAGCCGCCGGACCGCTTGGCGCACAGCTTCACGTCGAAGTCCCAGTTGTCGGAGTCCGGGCCGGAGTACGACGGGTCGTCAACGGAGTGGCTGCTGGTCTTGCAGTAGTAGCTGGCCGCGGAAGCCGTCCCGGCGGTGGCGAGCGTGGTGCCGGTGACAGCGACGGCGGCGAGCAGGGTAACGGCGGTGCGCTTGAGCGCGGGCATGGTGGCTTTCCTCCAGGAAACGAGTGTGGGGTCGGCGGGCCGTTCGCGGCCGGGCCGGTGAGCGGGGTTGCCGACCCCCGGAAGTGGATGCAGACCGACTTCCGTTCGACGCGTCATTAGATCATCAAGCCGAAACCGCAGCAGCGCTGGCTCCATCCGATCATCGGATCTTCACGAACCTCCGTAACGCAGCAAGGACTTGGACCGATCGACGAACAGGCTGCGCACCGGCCGCAGCGTCACCTAGCCGCGCCACTCACACGTCAACACCAAGATCCACCGGATGCTCCCTGTGGAGCGCTGCCCTGGCTCCGCGACCGGAACTGACCAGGGCTGCTGTGGAAACGGCGACGGTCACGGCGAGCATGGGCATCGTGACCAGCTGGGCTGCGTCACCGGTATTCATGATCAACCCTGTGACGACCGCGACGCAGGCGATGCCTGTCGCCGTTACGGCGAGCGCCACCGCAACCCCGGACAGGGCAAGTAGCCGCAGGACCTTGGCAGATGGCCGGCACCGCGTGACGACGACGGCGGGCGTCACCGCCACGGTGATGAGGAACGCTGCCGGCCCAAGCACCGCCAAGGCCCCGACCCAATAGGAGAACGGGTCGATGGAGGCGAACATCAGGAGCAACGGCGCGATCACCCATGTGGGCAGCGTCGGGATGAGAGCCACCAGCGGGCGCCATGCGGCCCAGCTGCCGGTTCTGGAGGTGTCCGCGAGGAGCGCGAGGGCGCCGACCAGCAGGACGAGCCCAGCGCCGTACATGGCGTACTGCGCAACGTCGAGCAGTCCGCGCACCAACACCGGCGTCGGCCAGGGTTCCTCGGACAGGATGAAGTGCAGTATCGGCAGGGTATACAGCGCGGCGCACCAGGTGACCCAGGTGGTGGCGACGCTTGCCTGCATGCGGCGACGGCGCCGTTCAGCGGACTCATCGGGCATCACCGGGCGAAGCCATGCCTTCAGCGCGCCGATGAAGAGGTCTGCGACGACGCTTGGACCGGCGCCGGTGTCCTCGACGAGTGCTTCAAGTTCGCAACCGTAGCGCTCCCGGAACGAGGGAGGGTATGCCCGCAAGGCCAACCGGGCCGCCATGCTGATCACGCGTTTGCCACCCCCAGCCGGGTCAACCCGGTGCGTGCGAAGCGGGCCATCGCCCGGAGTTTGTCGTCGAGCACGGTCTGGCCTTCCGCGGTGAGGCAGTAAGGCCGCCGACGCTCGTCCTCGTCCAGCGGCGCGACCAGGCCGCGTTCCTCCAGCCGCGCGATGGCGGCATACAGCGTGCCCGGTCCCAGCCTGATGGATGTCTGTTCCTCGACGTCCTTGGTGATCGCGTAGCCGTGCTTGGGGCCGTCGGCCAGGCTGGCCAGGATCAACAGCGCGGGTTCGGCCCATCCGACGCGGTCCCGTTGACGCGGCATCAGACACCTCCTTCATCCCTTGCGACTACTACGTTATACGATACTGCGTAGTACGTAGCAGTGGTAAGTGCGGCAGCATCCGCGCACGATGACTCCCGCAGCACCCCGTCCACCGTGGAGTCCACACATGGGGGTCTCCGAAGGGCAACCGCGTCGGCTGCGGGGCGGCCGGTCGCGCTGCCCGGGCCCTAAGGTGCCGGCGGAGCCTCGGTGGATCATGCTGTCCGATGGGCGCGTAACAGCAGCCTTGAAGGCAGGGACTGACCTGGACAGACGCGCCAAGATCCTGTCCACGGGTCGCTCAGCGCTGCATACGGCTGCATATACACCAAGACCCCGACCACAGCGTTTCCGCTGGTGACGAGGTCTTCGGGCACCTCATGCAGGGTGCCCCCGGCAGGATTCGAACCTGCGCACACGGCTCCGGAGGCCCTTTCATCTAGCAGTAAATGTGCTGCTGAAGACCCCTTTCCTTAGAAGGTGCGGGTGACCGGTCCACGGATGGTCCAGAAGGTAGCGCCCTCGGTGACGGTTCGCTTGTAGCCGTCGGCCGCGGTGACTGTGGTTGTCGCTGGCACCGGTGACGGCGTCAATGAGCCCTTTCCAACCTGATCAGTGAGCCTGCCCCGTACTGCTCGCACCGAGTGGCAGGCCACCTTCAACGACGCGGCTGAACAGGGGCCTGG